>JAITST010000354.1 GCA_031287585.1 Planctomycetaceae bacterium
GATTCGGACATTTTATTGATTCTAGTATTCTGATGCCGCTGTTACGCAAAGCATAAAAAAGACGCAAGCATTCTACCACCTTTTTGAAAAGACACAATGGGGGGAGCGATAACATTCTAGCCGTTCACACACGTAACGCATAATGTCACAGTAGAAAATTTGCTCTCAACCGCGGCGTTGCGCGAGTAAACTTGATGTTTTTCCGTTCACGGTTACAAACTCGTTCCCGCCCCCGTTTTCACTTACGTTATTTGTGATATAATTTCTGTTTTGTATTTTTGTACTCTACCATAATCAATTGCTATGAATTTGTTGTTTCACAAAACATTGTACACGTTGTTGCTGGTGACAGTAATTTTGACAGGTTGTTCGTCGGCGAAAAATGACGATGTGTTGCCGACAAATACGGTCAAGTTGTCGGTTGTTGTCTCGGTCGCGCCGTATGCGGGGCTTGTCGAACGCTTAGGGGGTGATTTTGTCGAAGCCGCGGTGCTTGTGCCGGTTGGTAAAGAACCGGAAAACTACCAGCCGACTCCCGACTCGCTAACAAAAATATCGCGGGCAGCGGTATATTTCCGTTGCGGGTTTGAGTTTGAGGAATCTTTTTTGCCGAAGTTAAAAACGGTCGCGCCGTCAATAAAGATAGTTGACTTACGTAACGGAATCACGTTGCGCCAACTCGAACTCCATTCGCACGATGATAAACATTCCGACCATTCCGACACGAAAAGTATGGATGTTCATACGTGGTTGAGTACGCAAAACCTGAAGTTGCAAGCGGCGCTAATACTCGACACACTGGCGACGATTGACCCGAAAAACGAATCCTACTACGCGGCAAATTACGAAAAGTTGACAGACGACTTGGTGAGTTTACGTAGCGAAGTCGAGAAGAAGTTGAAGCCGTTTGCGAATGAAACGATTTATGTTTTTCATCCTGCTTATGGGTATTTTTGTGACGAGTTTGGTTTGCAGCAAAGGGCAATTGAATTTGAAGGCAGAACACCAAAACCGCGTGAACAAGCGGACTGGGTACGTGCGTTGAGAGCGGAAGCGAAACCGGTAATTTTCGTTCAACCGGAATTTAACCAATCAGCAGCCGAGTCGTTAGTCAGACAAATCGACGGAAAAATAGTAATACACTCGCCGCTGCCTCACGACCCGTTAAACGCAATCAGTTCGTTGACAGAACTGATAATAAAAAATTTGTGAAAACAAAATTCCGTGAAACACAATTTACTAATCAATTAACATTCACTAATTAAAATCAATGACTAGAATCCTATCCGGCATCCAACCCACTGGACGTTTCCATTGGGGCAACTATTTCGGCGCAATCCGCCAATACATCGCCCTGCAAAATGGTCATGACACCGCGTTTTACTTCATCGCAAACTTACACGCGTTGACAACTGTTACCAACAATGATGTTCTGCGTAAGAACGTAATTGACGCGGCAACCGACCTTCTCGCGCTCGGACTTGACCCAATGCGTGCTACGCTTTTCGTACAGTCGGATGTGCCGGAGATTTCGGAGTTGTGCTGGCTGCTGATGACGGTAACGCCGATGGGACTGTTAGAACGTTGTCATGCGTACAAGGAAAAAAAGGCACGCGGTTTGTCGGCTCATACCGGCTTATTTACGTATCCGGTACTGATGGCGGCGGACATTCTGATGTATGATAGCGACCTTGTTCCGGTAGGTGAAGACCAGATTCAACACATCGAAGTCTGCCGCGATTTAGCGGGAACGTTCAATCATTTATACGGTGAGGTGTTCGTGTTGCCGAAGAGTTACGTGCTGGACTCGTCGGCGAAAGTACCCGGACTGGACGGCGGTAAGATGTCGAAAAGTTACGGTAACGCGGTGGAAATTTTTGAAGACCTTGCCGTACAAAAGAAAAAAATAATGGGAATAAAAACCGACAGCCGCCCGATGGAAGAGCCGAAAGAGCCGGAAACTGACCACCTGTACAATTTGTTCGCACTATTCGCGCCGACAGACAAGGCAAACGAAATGGCAGACACGTATAAAAAAGGCGGTTTTGGCTACGGTACAGTAAAGAAGGAATTAGTAATTCTGGCGGAACAGTATTTTAGCAAAGCCCGCGAAAAACGCCGTGAACTGGAATCAAGACCGGAAATAGTAGCGGACGTTCTAAACGAAGGAGCAAAGCGCGCGCGAGCAAAGGCAAAAGAAGTGCTGAAAAGAGCGCAAGGAGCGTGCGGGGTTGAATGGCGATAATTCTGCTGTGAACACTTTTGAATGTACTTACAGAAGCAAACAAGTTTTCTGAAACGTTTTCCAAATAACAAAAAATTGGTAACTTGCTGAACGGAGGACATACAACTTGCCTACTGAGGTTTCAAGGAACAAAAAACCTTATTTTTACAAAAAACACATCAGCAGCAAGAGTCTCCCCAAACATAACCTCATTACCTTATTATTGCTTGTCCTAAATTCTAAATAAAGTAATAAAGTTATGTTTATAGACGTACATTTGCTACTAATGTGTCCCTAGTAAAAACAATGTTTTAGCACAAAACTATTGCTTTCGTTGTGGGTAACGGAAGCAACAGTGTTCAATGTTTTTATCAAACTCGCTGTCAAAATTTGCAAGCAAATTGATAAAATGACACGTCAAACTCCGTAAAACAAGGTACATAAACCCGTGAACAGTTACCTTTATTTCTCATCAAGGTCGAACGTAAATTGGTTCTTTCCTTTGGTGACAGTTGCTTCCAAAAGCGGTTTTGTCGGGATATTGTACTTTTCGTGAATTATCGATTTGACTATCGGCATACTACTCGTCGTTGTCGAATCATTGGACGGTACGTGACTCAGCCGTGCGTTGCCGATGAACCAATCGCACTCACGATTCCTTCGCCAACACGCGCGATAATCGTTTCTTCCGTCGCACCGCCGATGAGTTGCCGCAAATTCGCGCGAACAGTTACACGTGC
>JAITST010000403.1 GCA_031287585.1 Planctomycetaceae bacterium
TAATTTTCAATTTTTAGATTGTTGTTGTTTTATCTTCTGAAAACAGAGGCTTTTTTAACTCCATCTTCCGCATCCTTCACTTTTTCCAAAGCATCTAACGCTTTTTTCGATTCGCCGCGATTCAATTTGATTTCGAGGAAACATTGTGGACACACAAAACGTTCTGTGCTCAAAATCAGTTGGATAGATACGGGTATAAATCCTTGACATACCGGACAGTTAAATCCGGATGGCCGTTGCTGTGATTGATTATTCTGCATCTTCTACTGACATATTATTGGCAGACATTGACAGCAAATTGGCTAATCCAGCCGGCATATCCGCTTGGTGCATAATCACTTTTATTTTCATATTCGCCGCAAGGCTACTGTCTTTGCTTTCCGCCGATTTGCCCGATTGAGCAGCTAAAGCCGCACGGATAGCCGTTTTGCTGCCTTTGTTTCCGGGCGCTTCATTCTTGTCCTCGAAAGAAAATTCTTCTTCGTTACTTTCCGTTACGGAATCCAAAATCTTGATGTCAAAATCAAATGTTGCTTCTTTGATTTGCAATAATGGAATCGGAATCAAAGAAATAACCGGAATTTGAACGACTTTAAGCGTTTTTCCACTCTTGTCATTTTGCTCATATTGGAACGTGAAGGTGCGTAATTTACCAAGCCCGCCTTTGTCGTCTGCTTCAAATGCCACTTCTTTCAGAAAATTGACATAACTTGCCGTCGTCAAAGCATCGGCTTCCAAAGTGGCAATTAAAGGTGATGCGATTAATTGCTTTAAGTCCATTACTTGACTGTTTCGCTGTTGTTTTTTCGCTGGATCGCTCATACTGATTTGTTTTTTAACGTTTAATTGTTAGCCGGAATGATGGCATCCACACTTCCGTTTTCCGAATCCATTTTGCTGATTTGGTAATTTCGCAAATTGACATCGAAAGTAAGTTGCTGAATATGTTCGGGCGCTATTGTTGCAAGCGATTCGTTATCCACCACAATGTCGAGTACGTCCGATTCACGGGTTTCCAACACATTGATGCGTTTGCACGATTGCTCAATCAGCGTTGCAATAAAAGAACTGCACGATTCCTGAACTTCCTTAAAAGCGCTTGCTTTCGTCAAATTGAGTTCGGAATGTTTGAAGAACTTCTCATTGATTACGTCCATTGCAATTTCAAAAATCCGGTTGTGGTCGGGTATTCCGTCTTTATCTACTTCGTTGATGGCTTTTCGCACCAATTCCTCACGCAGGATTTTTGATAAGTGTTCGTGAAAACCGGTTTTAAGACTTTCTTCTTTTTCCTTGAGTTTCCGGTAATTTGCCCCGCCGGTGAGTATGTTTTGTTCCGAAACATACAGCACCGTTGTGATTGTCGTTTCGGTAATGGAAACAGAGAGTTGCGTAAAAAACTGGATAAGTTTTTGAAAATTGATTTCCGTAACCGTTTCCGTCTCCGTTATCGGATTGATTGCAAACTTCAAATTGAACTTCAATCCACCTGCCGTAGCATTTGGAATCATAAAATACCGCAATAAATCGTTTTCTGCATATTCTTTGCCCAATCGTGCCGCGTAGTTGTTTGCCAAATGTTGCGCCTCTGTAAATTCGTTCAGAATACAACCGACTAAATTTCTTAATTTCGCCATAATAATCTTTTTTTAAACTCCCCCGATACATTTCTGTATTGCAGTTCATATCGGAGGAGAGTGCTTGTTTTTACTTAATCAGAGAAAGAAAATTTTACTGTTTAGCATCATTCTGCCAAAGCAGCCGGAACTTTAACTGATTTTTTCAGTTCGGTTTCAGCTTCCACTTTTACTTCGATGTCTTTTCCCCTGTCGGCTGCCAGAATATCGAATATTGCGCTTCTGCCGTCATTGGTAATTCTGCCTTCGCCCAAAGTACATTTGATTGCTTCCGGTTGGAAGACGCCGTTGCTGTCTCGATAAGTAGCGATTAATGCGATGTTGCCTGCTTCATCGGAGGTAATACCTGCGCCCAATTCTCCTTTCGGATTGTTTACCGAAATACAGTTGTTCAAGATGTCGAGCACACGGGCTAAACCTGCGGGCATACTGTCTTGACCTGCTTTGACGGTAATGTCGAGCGTGTATTCCACACTGTACTTGGAGTCTTGCGTTGACTTGGAGTCTTTTTTCGATGAAAAACCGGCTGATGCTTCAAAATTGGCTTTGAAACAACCAAATCCTACATTTCCGCCCACTTTGGCATTCACATCTGTACTGCTGCTTTCAGATGCTTCGTTGTGAGAACTTGATTCTGCATTGATTTTTGCTTTGAAAGCAATATCAATAGAATTGATAGCGATGTACGGAATCGGCACGATGGTAAGAAGAGGCACGTTCAAACGTACTTCTTTGCCATCCTGGTAGAAGTCAAAAGAAACGTTTACCGCTTTCTTTTCGCCTGTTTCTTTGTCGGTATTAAGACCAACTTCCTGAATAAAATTCCACGTGGTTTGAGCTGCCATGGCTTGCGCCTCGATAGCTGCTTTCAGTGGAGCGCCAATAATTTGACCGAAGGGAATGCTCGTTAAAGCACTCGTTGCCACCTGTGAAGGTGCTGAATCTACTGCCATAATGTTTAAATTTTAATAAATGAATAATTTTAATAAACTCTCGGAACGTTCCGCTTGCAAAAATAGAGAGAGTGGAATGGGCGTTGCAATTTAATCATCCAAACAACGTTTTTGTTTTCCCAACGACATCTTTACGTTTTTATAAATTTTTTACTCCTCGAAGGAGGCTTATGCGCTTTGCTTTTGCTTTTCTTTTGAATATTCTTCCTCTCGGCAGACGAGTATCGTCGTGCAACAGAATATACTTGCTTTTGATGTGTTTTATGAAATCCGTATTTACCGCATAGGTGTTGTGAATGCGGACAAACGTTTCGACATAATACTTTTCGAGGAAATACTTCATTGATTTGGTTTGGAGAATGCTACTGCCATCGCAAAGGAAAAATGTGCAATAACTGCGAGCGGATTTGATGTAGATGATTTTGTCGGCTGGAATCGTTTTGCGATTGTAGGTTTGATAGTAAGTTGCTAACTTTCTTTGGGTGTTTACCAACTCCTTGCAATCGTTATTTGTTTTCAAGGACTCAATGAGAACGAAAATGGGTTGATATGTTTCCATAAGAACATATTTGTCGCCCTGTTTCAATTGGATTTCTGTTGGTACTTTATTCTCCCTAACGCTCTGTCTGCTGCTGTTTTCGTTGTCTTGCTTTTTCATTTTTGTCATATTTAGAGTTGAAAAATAGACAACAGGCTGCATTTGAGAAAATAAATCTTCCCAACGACGTTTTTATCTTCCCGTCAGCATCTTATGTTTTATAAACCGCATACTATTTAATTTGTATTTCATTGAATTATAATATTGTCCAATTCGTCTAAGACTTCGACAATAAGGGCGAGA
>JAITST010000451.1 GCA_031287585.1 Planctomycetaceae bacterium
GAGAAAACTGTTGAGTTGGTAAAGTTTGTTGGTGTTCGTTTCGGCGGCGATAAAGTTCGGTTGCATCGTATTGTCATTGAAAAATAAGGTTGATAAAATTAAAAACTACTTCGTTATAGTAAGGAGTCAAAATTGAAGCAAGTTATTAGAGGTGCCCATGTAATATAGTCTTCCGGTAACAAGTATTCTTTCCAATCCTTCGGCGCACCACCGTAAAGTCCGCAAACTTTATCCGCATAATCCTTGCCGCGAACGTAGTACAACGTTTTTAGTGAACTGTCCGAACGTACTAAACCGGTCGGCGTTGCTATCCAGATTTTGTTGTCACTTGCTACAATGATTTGATTGATCTGGTTTGTCGGTAAACCGTCGCTTTCGGGAATTAATGGAACCGGACTACAATTGTTTACACCGAAACGTTCGGGAGCGGTTATGTTCTTGGAATGTTTGTAGTTGCCGCCGTTGCGATTGAAAACCGCGATACCGTGACACTGCGTTCCGACTATCAACGTTCCGTCTTTCTTGAACGCGAGCGATGACGCTTGGTCTTCGAGCAAACCGTCTTCACGGGTAAAATGTTCCCACTCGTCGGCGTTGAGTTTGTAACGTGTGATACCGGCGGAAGTCGCAATCCGAACGTCACCGTCAATCGGACAAGTCTGTATATCGAAAACACGTTCACCAATAGGACCATCAACAACGTCATAATTTTTCCAACGTTCACCATTGAAAACCGAAACACCAGAGTTAAGATGTCCAATCCACAATCGACCAAGTTTATCGATAGCAAGAGCATAAGCATTATCGTCGCCGAGACCGTCTTTGCGCGTAAACTGTTTTGAGTTACCGTTACTGTCGTAATGATAAACTCCGTAATCTTCCGTACCAACAAACACACCACCGTCACCGTCGGAAATCATCGTAGTTATAAACGATGCCTTGATGTTAAGACGGGCAACTTGCTCAGTCTGATTTTCGTCAGACTGAGCAGAATTAACATTTCGTTCCGCACAAAGAAAAACGGAAACAATGATCAACATCACAACTAACAAACGGTAAGCAATCATCAAACTCCTTTGGGTAAAATACGTTTATCATCTGCCGCAAATCAGCAAATGTTCTCACAGTATCCTCAACTGCACTTTTGCTTTCGGAACAGAGCAAGCAAAAAATAATCGATGTCCTAAAAACATACGCTTTTGCCGTCTGAAAAAATGAGAAAGGGCAGTTATAGTCACAGCGTATCATTCAACGGAATTGACACTACTCGATTTTCCACTCCAACACTCCGCCTGAAAATTTTTCTTGCAGATTGATTTCCACACGTACAGCCCGCGTTTCTATCGGCTCAAACTCCGTTGTGTTGTATTTGTCTTTCTCTACGCCGAATGTTGCTGTTGTTTTTACCGGCTTCCAATTGCCGCCGTCTTTGTATAATAGCGTCCACGATTTCGGTACTCGGCATTCGCCTTTGCCAGTGTCGTCGAACCAATATATCGAACTTCGCGTTACCCTTTTCGTCTTACCGAAATCCAATTCCAACCATTCCGTTGTTCCTTTGTGATTCCAAAATGTTTGACGCGGAATACCGTGGTCGTTTGAATTTTTCGGTTCGATACCGTCAACTATCGCTTCCGGCGTATCATTGACGTTAGCGGAATAAAACGATGCCGTGATTTCCGGTTCGGCTTCGTTTATATTTGTCAACATCTCCGGCTTCAATGTCGTGTAAAGCGCGTCGGCTGTTTCGATCGGATTCGCCTTCGACAAACCTTCCTGCCGAACCCAAACCGCCATCGCTCCCGCCTCGCGATGATCCCAAGCATAATACGGTATCGCTGTTAGTTCATTGCCGTCCGCGTTCAAACATTTGATGACAACCACACCGCCGATCAGGTCTTTGCGAAACTCCTCTCTGAACTGCGGGTCACGCGCAAGTTTGATGTTAAGCACAGGAACTTCGTTATCAACTTGCTCAAAACAGTAAACAATCGTACCGCGTTGAATTGCAACACGTCCTCTGTCGGCAACAACTTTCGGATTCGCAACTATTCGTTGCGTTTCGATTTTCATATCGATGTTGATAGTGAAGAGCGTATCCCACGCCGCTTCCTTAACTTCGTACTGCGATGTTTCCGGTTTGCGAATTTTAATCTTGTACTTCGACGCGGTTGAACCGGATTTTTTCGTCGGTACACAGTTGATTTTACAAACGCCGTCCCAGGGATAGTTCGTTTCCATCGTGACAGTCACTTCACCATCGGGCAGATGAATTGTCGCCTTGCCCGCGACAAACTGATTGACGATTATACCGTCTTTGTCCGTCGCGTACTGATAACCCGGCAGCGACGGCACGAACCGCACAACATTCGTCGGACAACACGCGCAATCGAAGAACGGTTGACGATGATGATTACCAGCACTTTCGAGCGGATTAACATAGAAAAAACTTCTTCCGTTCATCCCGATTCCCGCCAGCACGCCGTTGTACATTGCGCGTTCAACAACGTCCGCGTACTTCGCGTCGCCGTGCAGCATATTCATTCGTTGCGCCCAGAAAACGAGACCGATTGCGGCACACGTTTCGCAGTACGCCGTACGGTTCGGTAGTTCGTAAGCGTCGCCGAACGCCTCGCCTTCGTGTCTCGCACCGATACCGCCGGTAATGTACATCTTCTTGTTGACAACATCGTTCCAAAGTTTGTCCATCGCGTTTATCAAACCTTCGTCGTGATTATAA
>JAITST010000480.1 GCA_031287585.1 Planctomycetaceae bacterium
CACCTTTTGAACTTTGTTACTCGTTTTTTTGTCCACTTCATCATAGGTAATCGTCACCGTAAATTGAAGATTCCACTGCCCCGCATTGGGAGATGAAACACTGGCAACCCATGACGGTCCCGCTCCTGATATAGAGACACTCGGATTGCCCGGACTTTGTGGTACAGGTTGAACTCCATCCGGTGGGACAAATGTTGTACTAGAACATGTACAACTCCAAACCGGATTTTCTGGTTTTACCTCGGCTGTTTCCAGCGACGAAATATCAAATGGGCTCGACACTTGATATTCCGCCACGTTCTTTCCAACCTCCGCTACGGCATTGGCAGGTTTAACTTTTACAGTTTGAGTGCCAGGACTTACCGAAACAGACAAAGTTGCCGCGTCAAGCGAAAAGCATGAGAAAGGCAACACTAGCGCAACGACGCACGAGAAAAAATTTCTTCCAAAAATTGATGACATAATTCACAACTTTCTAATTAAAGGTCACAGTTTCATCGTGTACATACCCATTACTGTTTCCAACTGTATTGAGTACAACAACCATCTATCACAGGGGTACACAAGTCAAAAATCTTACAACAAGTTCTTTTTGCACAAACACCCCCCCATCTCTACCGGAGATGCAAAACAGCAACATTCTACCAACTTGTCAACCGTTGTAAATCCCCCCAGACTACAAAATTAAAAATTCTGATAATTCCATTTGGTGGAGAAACCATAATAGACTTGTTCGGAAACGCGAGAACAGTGAAAATAAGCATTTTGGGCAAGCAAAATATCCCGCATTTTTCAACAATTCTAACGACTCGTTTTAGTTTCCGAACAAGTCTAATGTAAAAAAAGACAAATCACTATTTGTGGCAACTTCTAAAACCCCACCTTTTCGTTTAGCAATTTCTCAATTTTGCGGGTTTGCTGTTTTGAGACGGCAGATTTTTAGAAGATACCTCAACATTTCCCTCCAATACCACAAAATAGTAAAAATTATTGAGAGTGTTCACTAAAAGATAGTTATACTCAAATTCAACTCGAAGGTATTGAAATTAGATAAAATGCAGCGTATAGGTAATAGATTATGGTATGTTTTTCTATCTGTTGTATTTTACTTAAATTGTCAAAATTAGGTTGTGTGCGGAATTTATGGATGAATGTCATGGAGTGCCGAAAATTCAGCGGTATTGACCACCACATCAATAATTCTGGGACACGACCCAAATTTAGAACGTGGATAACAAAAACTATCTTTTAGTGAACACTCTCAAATCATTTTTTGCGTCTCTCGTACAGTTCAATCGCTTCACGTAGCGAAGGTACACGAACCAACAACGCTTCGTGCGCCCTTTTCATAAAGTTAAGTCGACTGTAACCGTGATAGTTTCCGTTGCTTCACCAGTGTAAGTATGAGTTACAGTAGTTCCGTCGGATTTTGTCTCGACAACAGAGACCTCAAAGGACGTAAATTTCGTTATTGGAATCGGATACCGTCGAAGCAAGCGATGATTGAGACGCGGGCGAGAATACACGAACTAACGAATGACAATCTTCCTAAAAACGTCAAAGCCAACGTCCATTCAAGTTGCATGAAGGGACGAGTTGGTATCAACTGGTGTACAAAACGCCGGGAGTGTACCAAATAAAAATGACTAATCGTGAATGCTAAAAATGAGTACATCAATGGAAGCCGGATGTGGGAAATCTGCAAGCCCGGTTGAAGAGGGGCGAGGAATGCCGCGACTACTCGACTGGTGAATTATTGCAATTGTTTTTACACCCCAAACTTCATTTCCCCGCACATCCTACCCCTACAAATTTACGTTTGAATAATGTACAATACACTCGCCTTTTTTACTCTCACTATAATTTTCACTTACCGTTTCATACATATATGTTGAACTCAATCATTCGTTTTTCTTTGCTTCACCGGCTGCTTATTGTTGCCGGGGCTTTGGCTTTGTTTGTTTATGGTTGTTTTGTTTCTTATCGTTTGCCGATTGATGTTTTTCCTGACCTCAACCGACCCCGTGTTGTCGTTATGATTGAGGCACCGGGTTTGGCACCGGAGGAAGTTGAGTCTCTTGTCAACTTTCCTATTGAGACTTCACTTAACGGCGCGGTTGGTGTTGAAGCGGTTCATAGTGAGTCTAGTGCCGGATTGGGAATTGTTCGGGTTGAGTTTGCATGGGGTACCGATACTTTTACCGACCGTCAGGTTGTTGCCGAACGTTTGTCCTCAATTGCCGACCAACTTCCGCCCGGCGTTTCGCCTCAAATTGCTCCGGTGTCGTCGGTGATGGGGCAGATAGTTATACTCGGACTTTACGTTGACCCCGAACTGGCTCACGCTAAAAACGCCACTACACAGATGGAGTTGCGAACGCTTGCGGACTGGACTGTTCGGCAACGTTTACAAACTATATCGGGAGTGTCGCAGGTTTTCGTTGTTGGCGGTGAATTGAAACAGTATCAGGTTCTTGTTTCGCCGGACGCGCTCAACCGAAACAACGTTACAATTGAGGAAGTCCGCGCTGCCCTCGCGGAAAGTAACCGTGACGCGGCGGGCGGTTATCTTGATAAGCAGGGACAATATGAGTTGGCGGTTCGTGTTATCGGACGGATTCGGGCGGCGAACGACGCGGTTGCTATTAAGGAGTTGGAGGCGATTGTTGTTAAGACGCAAGGAAACAGGTCGGTTTTGTTACGCGAAATTGCTACCGTTACAGTTGGTGAGCAAACGAAACGCGGTGACGCGCGGGTTGCGGTTCGTGAAGCGGACGGCTCGTTCACGAGTGCGCCAGCGGTCTTGCTCACAATAACAAAGCAGCCCGGCGCGGATACGGCAACGGTTACGAACAATGTTACAGCGGCAGTTATGAATTTGCAGAAGTCGTTTCCGCAGGATATTCGGATTAGCACCGACCTTTATCAGCAGAAAGGTTTTATCGACCGCGCGGTGACTAATGTGATGGAGGCGGTACGCGACGGCGGAATTTTGGTTGTTATTATTTTAGTTCTGTTTCTGGTGAACGTTCGGACTACGTTTATCACGCTGACGGCAATTCCTCTTTCGATTGCGGTTACGGGTGTTGTGTTTTATCTGTTCGGAATGTCGCTCAATACGATGACGCTCGGCGGGATTGCGGTTGCGATTGGAGAGTTGGTTGACGATGCGATTGTCGATGTTGAAAACATTTTCCGGCGGCTGAAGGAGAACCGAAACTCGCCAAACCCGAAACCGGTTGTTCGTGTAGTTTACGATGCGAGCAGCGAGATACGAAACTCGATTGTGTTCGGCACGATTATAGTTGTACTGGTTTTTATACCGGTTTTTGCGTTGTCTGGAATGGAAGGGAAACTGTTCGCGCCGCTCGGTATCGCGTACATCGTTTCGATTATTGCGTCGCTTGTTGTGTCGTTGACGCTTACGCCGGTGTTATCGTTTTTGTTGTTGGGGAAAATTTCTAACAAACGGAAATGCTGGTTTCTTTGGCAAAAAAACAAAACGACTAGTAATGATAGTGTTGACAAAAGTGTAGAAAACAAACAGGAACGCGACGGTTTTCTGTTACGCATTTTGAAACCAGTTGCCGGTTTTTTCATTCGTCTTTCGATGCGTTACGCGAATACGGTTTTAGTCGCGGCGGGTATCGCAGTCGTGATTGCGGCGTTTGCGATTGCACAACTTGAACGCGATTTCTTACCGCCCTTTGACGAAGGTTCGATTCAGATAAACGCGATTCTGCCAGCCGGTACGTCGCTTGCGATGACTACGAAAACGGTAGCGAACATTCAGCGGCAACTCGAAAAAATTGACGCGATTCTGTCAATGACAATAAAGACGGGGCGAGCGGAACTCGACGAACACGCCGCACCTGTCAACGCAACCGAAATCATCGCGAACATCGACCCGAAGTCGCCAAAATCGCGTAGTGAAATTATCGCGGAGATTCGTGACGCGATTGCGCCTGACAAAATTCCGGGTATCGTGACAAGTGTCGAGCAACCGATGGCTCACCTCATTTCGGCGATGTTGTCGGGTGTACAGGCACAAGTTGCGATTAAAATTTTCGGTGACGATTTATCAACGCTGCGTCGAATTGCGGAACAGATTAAGGCGGAAATTACGGATGTTCGCGGCGTTGTCGATTTGCAAATTGAATCGCAATACAACGTTCCGCAGTTACGTATTGAGACAGTCGGCGACAATCTCGCTCGTTACGGTTTGCGGCGTGAGGCGGTTATTGATATGGTCGAAACGGCGATGAACGGGAGTAACGTTTCGCAAATCGTGCAGGGGCAATCGCGGTTTCCGCTTGTTGTCCGGCTTGACCAACGATATCGTGAAGACCTCGATACTGTGCGACGATTGAGATTGGATTTGCCAAACGGCGGACAGACGACACTGGAATCGGTTGCGAAGATTGGGCAGTCGTCGGGACCGAGTACGATTAAACGTGAACAAGCACGGAGGCGGATTGCGGTGACGTGTAATACGGCAGAACGCGGTGTTGTTGATGTGGTGAACGATATTCAGAAGCGGATTGCGCCGGTTGTTGCGGCGTTGCCGAGCGGCTATTTTGTCGAATACGGAGGACAGTTTGAGAGTCAACAGTCGGCATCACGAACGATTGCGTTACTGTTCGCGGCATCGGTTGTTGGTATGCTGTTGATACTGCACATTATGTTTCGGTCGGTAGTGTTGTCGTTACAGGTGATGGTGACGTTGCCGACGGCGTTTATTGGTGCGGTTGCGGCGTTGTACCTGACGCACCAAACGTTGTCAATCGCGGCGATGGTTGGCTTCATATCGCTATGCGGAATCGCGGCACGTAACGGGATTTTGTTACTGAATCATTATCTACACTTGGTACGCAGCGAGGGCGAAGAATGGACGATGCAGATGATAGTGAGAGCGGGAAAGGAACGGCTCGCGCCGGTACTGATGACCGCGTTAGCGTCGGGGATAGCACTGGTACCGCTATCGCTGGCGGCAGGCGAGCCGGGTAAGGAAATTTTGTATCCGGTGGCAACGGTAATAATCGGCGGGTTGATAACGAGTACGATAGCAGAGTTTTTCGTGAGACCGGCATTGTTCTGGAAGTTCGGAATAAACGCGGCAAGGAAAGTGGTAGAAGAAAACGAGAGCAGGGAATTGGAGTGAGAATGTTTTTTATTGAACGGAAGTGGCCTATCAACACGCTCGAATCAACCATTACTTGCTTTTTCATCGCTGCATAATCTCCTTAACATCCTCTGCCGGACAACTGTTCCAAAAATTATTAAATTCTTTTTCAGTCATAATTGGATAGCCATCTGTGTTAATTTCATACTTCCATTCCCATTTTTCAGGGTGCCGTCGAAGCATTTCAAACTTGAACGGTTTATTGTTGTTTTTTATCGAACTCCATTCCGTCTCTTCAATCATAGCCCGATAAAACGTAATGAATGACGGTGTCGATTCCCGCGATACTTTATCAACCGCATCCTGTATCATTTCATCTGTTATAACAACCTCGTTACCGTTGTTGTCGAGAATTTTCGTGTTCTGTTGTTCCACCAGTTGCTTTTCCGTTTGGAAAAGCATCTTCGCTTCGCGCTGTTGTAACTCCCGAAATTCACGAACAAAAATCGTGTACTCAGTATAACGAGTAGTAAAGAAAACCGCGAGTTGCAAAACAAACACGAAAAACAGAAAACACCTCGCCGGTCTGAATTGGGGCACCCGTGCCGCGATTGCGTAACCGCTGCCAGCCAAAAAAACGCCGAATGGTATCAGGAATATGTCAATGACACTTTTGAACAAAGTGATTGCTCAAGTAATTCAGTTAATGATGTTCTGTGGATATACGGAAAACACGATCCCGCAATGGTCGAAAAACAATTAGTAGAAAAATATAAACAGGCAAGTAAATACACGTTAAGCGAGTCCGCAAGATGTGAGATTATATGCATTGGAACAGGGGATCACGGAATAAATTCGCTGATAACGGATTTTTCCAAAGAAAAACTTTCTGAATTGTTATAGGGACATCGTCCATCCGGGAATACTCGGTCTTGATATTCAAGTGTGAGAAACTTCTGCGATTTGGACATGGTAAATTAAGAAGCAAGGAAACGGTGGGCAACAGAAAGAAGTACAAATCGTTGCAGTAGCGAGTGAATGCACCGCTGACATTACTGACATAACTGATGAAGGACGGGTTGAAGACGATTATTTGAGTGATATAAAATGTGTATCCATTAGTGAGGTTATGGACTACAATTTCATGTCTGACTCAATTTTAGTGATGGTAGGTATGCAACTTTCAACGATTGCTCGCAATGGTGTGCATTTTATCAATAGATGGTTATTTAGCCAATCAACACTTCTGCTCCGTCTGAAATAAGCCAATCAGTTCCTTTGACTTTGTTGAGACTGGTTGTGATTCGCGCGGCTGAACCTGCGACTTACTCTTAACATTTCCCAACATAATTCACGAAAAGTAAAAAAAAGGTGAATAACAACAAAACACCCAAACATTAGAACATAAAACGTTCCACTCTACAAGCAATAGTCAGTAGTTTGTAATTTCCGAAATTGGCATTGCCGGTCGCAAGTTCTTTCCTGTACAATGGTTGAATTACAATAACAAACCGTTTTTCAGGAGGAAGAACTATGCGTCCGACACACAATAATTATCAGCAATCCGCACAAAAAGTCAAGAGCAACTTTGCCCTTTGCGTTCAGAAACTTTTTACCGCCGAACTTCACGGCTATAAAATCAACAACAACGTCATCATCAACAACGTCCTCACCGCCGCCCTTTGTTGTTGCGAATCCCTCTTCGCCGTCTGCCGATCTCTTGACGATTGCCCGACCGATAAAACCATCGCCGA
>JAITST010000488.1 GCA_031287585.1 Planctomycetaceae bacterium
TTGTTAATGATGTCAGAATCGTTCTTGATAGCGTTTGGTTGATCGATTTGTTTACCATTTCTACCGTTAATTGCGGGGTTTTGCCCTTGTTTTCTCTTATTCGGTCGAACAATATGATTGTATCGTTCAGCGAGTAACCTATAACCGTTAGGAACGCGGCTATCATCGTTAAGTCGATTTTGAACTCGTTTACCTGCAAGACCGACAAATACTTCGCGCCCCACGCACTTAACGCCACCAATCCCAAAACAATCAATACATTATGTACTAATGTTATCGCTGTTGCCAATCCATATACTAACTTGTGGAAACGGACTCTCATATAAATAATGATGAGGATAATACTCAATATCAACGCCAAGGTCGCCTGAACTCTCGAATCCTTCGCAACATTCGCCCCTATTGTCGTTGATGTCGGGAAGTACGGCGTATCGTCAATTTCGGTTTTTAATGGTTTGAAAACTTTTTCCAGTTGTTCACTTGCCGCCGTCGTTTTCAACGACCATTCGCGCGGCAACTGTCCTTGCGGCGGATGTTCGCCGATACGTTCATAACTGTACGCAAACGCCGATACCAGTTCACCAGCGTCAACCAGCGTTTTGATTTTCGCGTCTAGCAACGACTTTAACGGCTCTCCGTTTATGCCCGGTCTAAACTCTAACTTTACCGACGTTTCACCGCCGGATACCGGCGCGGGCGTTATTTCGTAGTTGAAACTTTCGCGAACCAACGCGTCACCGAAAATTTTCTTAATATCGTTTTCGACTCCCGTTAGGAACACGTCGGGACTAATATCACCGGCGGGCGGCAGAGATGTTTGAACGTTGAAGTGCGTTTCGGTTGCCGGAACAATACCGAATATGTCCGCCTCGACAGCCGCCGTAGCGGGCGAGAGTTGAATTTCGCTAACGGACAAGTCTTCAAGTTTTTCTAGTTTCTGACGAACTTCCGAAATCGGTTGTGTTGTCTTGAAAACAAGTTCCACCGCCACACCGCCACTGAAGTCGATGCCTAGAATACCGCGTCCACGCGCTCCGAGTGCAACAAAACCAATCACGATAAAAATCAGCGACACGGCAATACACGTCTTTCCCGCACCGATAAAATTGAAATTTGTTTGCGTCAATATCCGCAACATTGTGTATCGTTTTGCCCAACGATTTTTGTCAACAACATCCATAATAGTCCGGCTACAGTAAATCGCCGTGAACATTGAGAAAACAACGCCAAGCACGAGCGTTACCGCGAATCCTTTTATCTGTTCCGAACCGACCCAGTACAGAATCAAACCGGTTATTATCGTTGTCAAATTCGAGTCAACAATCGCCGTGCTTGCTTTATCGAACGCCTTGCGAATCGCCCACTTCATTGACGCACCGCCAGCGAACTCTTCACGCAAACGCTCGAAAATCAATATGTTCGCATCAACCGCCATACCAACAGTCAACACGAGTCCCGCAAGACCGGGCAACGTAAACGCCGCACGAACCGCAAGCATAATTGCCATTATCATCAACAAGTTCATCAAAACGCAGAAGCACGCGATTAATCCGAGTGCGTGATAGTAAATCACCATAAATATCGCGACTATAATCGCGGCACCAATCATCGCTCGCTGTCCGCTGCGAATTGTGTCTTCACCAAGCAACGCACCAGTCCGCTGCTCGGAAACGGTGTCCTTGTCGAGTTCGGCAGGAAGACTACCGGCGTTGAGGATGTTTATCAAGTCATTGATGTCGCGGTCTAATTTTGCACGGTCAGCGGCGTTATCACGCTTACCGAACGTTATAACGCCGCGATCACCGATTGTCGATTCGATAATCGGCGCGGAGTAAAGTTGTTCGTTCATAACGATACCGAGATGACGTTCCATTCCGGCTTGACCGCGTAACGGCAAATTACTTGATGTAAGAATTTTGAACTTCTGTTCACCAATTGCGTTGAACTGAAAACCGACAGCGGGTTGATTTTTGTGAATTGTCCGTTCTGTACCACCGGGAACCAGAAATTGACCCGTTACGTCCTGACCGTCGTTGTATAGAACCAGCATTTCAAGTACGTCGCTGCGGTGACGTGACAAAACGCCGCCGCCCATTCCCTCAAACGACGCGCGTTCGGCTTCGTCAACCGGCACCCATCTCGCAACTATATCACCGTTAATGCGAATTTCTGTTTGGTTTTTTGCTTCGTCGCGTGTTGCTTTTTCGATTATCTCACCGTCTTTCGTGTCGTACAAACGCGAGGCAAGTATGCGGAACGTCAACGCACCGGACTCACTAATCACACGTCTGATTCGTGCGACTTCCGCGTCCTCTGCTTCCGGTATGATGATTTTTATTTTGTCGTTACCGAGTTTAGCAATTGAGATTTCTTTGATACCGGCTGGATTGATACGTTTGCCGATTGCGATAGCCAGTGCGTCCATTGTTGCGTCTGAAACGGTTTTACTTTTTTCCGCTTCAGGACTCCCGGGTGCGGGGCGAACATCGTAAATTAACACAACACCACCGCGTAAGTCAATACCAAGCGTCATCTTGTGCCAACCGAGATATGTTGCCGCTACTGAACCGATTAAGCAAATCAGGATTGCAAATATACGGAAGTAATGCTCCGGCATTCGCCATGCGGACGACATCGCACTCGCGAGCAGGAACGAGATGATTATTATTCCGAAGAACGTACCGAGGATTACCCAACCGTTATCTTTCCAATATACGGGTGCTTTCGATTCCGCTACGTCATCTGCCGGCAACGTGAGCGACGCTTCGTCTGTACCGTGTTCGTGACCAGCGTGGTCGTCTTGGTGTGAACCTGATGTTTCAAACGGTGAAGACGGAAACGGAGCGATTGGAGTTGGCGGGGCAACCGGAAACGACGGAACTGTCGCGGGTACCGGTTCGCTGACTGGAACAGCGGGAACTGTTTCGGCGGATTTTTCCTCCGCTGGTGCTGTTGTAGCAACAGGCGGTTCCGCAACTGGTGTTTCTGCGGGTTTTGTTTCCGTTGGTGTGGCAGGTGTTTCAGCCGCTGGTGTGTTGTCAGGTTTACCTTCCTGTGCAGACATCGGTGCGATGTACACGATTGAAAGTGCGACCAGTAATACCGCGATAGGATAAAGATAACTCCGGTTCATAATTTTTTTGATTTGGGATGTTGAATAAAATTGTTAAAACTTGGAAATGAATATGTTTGACAACACGTCACGCTATTTTTTGTCGTCCGATTTTATTTCACCTACTATCGGCGCGACAATCGCGTCAAGTAAGAACTCGATTTTCATGTTGTTACTGTCATCGACTTTGAGAACGATTCGTCCTCTTTCTTTATCAATGCTGTAAATTATACCGACAAGTCCGCCGACTGTATAGACCTTCATATGTTTTTCTAACGAATCGACCATCTTCCGCCGTTTCTCCTGCTCCTTCTGTTGCGGTCTGATTACGAGAAACCACATGATAATAAGGATCGCGGGGAAAACCCATATCATCATATTTGCCATGCCGCTGTCTTGTGCGAAGAGCGGAACAGTTAGGTATTGAAGGATATTTGAAAACATTTTATTGTTAATTTGGTTGGGGTTACTTTGTTGTTACAACCGGTCAAAATCTTTGACCGCAAAAATATCATTAAGCCATCATATATTTTGTTACATCTATTCTTTCGTCGTCGTTTACCGGTTCGCCCGTTAGCACCAACACTCCTGTTTCCGTTACTGCTAACGTGTGTTCAAAATGTGCGCTTAATTGGCGGTCTTTAGTTCTTATTGTCCAGTGGTCTTTTTCTACGTGTATATTTTTTGTTCCTAAGTTCACCATCGGTTCAACCGCTATCACCAAGCCGGGTTGGATTCTGAAATCCCCATAGCGTAATAAATCACGGTTTACAAAATTCGGTACCTGCGGCAACTCGTGCATTTCACGTCCTATACCGTGTCCTACCAAACTTTCCACTACGCTAAATCCGTTTGACTTCGCGCAATTTTCCATCTTCGTCGCGACTTCACTCCACTTACTGCTAACCGCCAACGACTCAATCGCGATTTCTAATGTTCGCTTCGTTACGTCTAACAACTTCGCCGCTTTGCTCGAAATTTTTCCGATTGGAAACGTGAATGCCGCGTCGCCGCACCATCCGTCTAACTTACAACCAGTATCAACTCCAACAATGTCGCCTTCTATCAATTCACGTTTGCCCGGTATTCCGTGTACGATTTCGTCGTTGACACTAATACACGTGACCGCCGGAAACGGCACCTTGCCCGGTACTCCCTTGAACAGCGGAATCGACTTGTGGTCGAGAAAGAAACGTTCGACCTGCGAGTCGATTTCACCTGTCGTGATACCGGGTCGCATCATTGACCCCGCAATCTGCAATGCGTACCACACAAGCAAACCGGCACGGCGCATCTTTTGTATTTCACGTTCCGAACGTAATGTCAACATATTGCCGTACCGAAAAAGAGATTGTTGGAGAAAATCCTATCCCGTCGCGAAACGCTCCGCCGCGACAAGAACGATTTCACGTCCTATTTGTAAGTATCCAGAATTGTTGTCACCCTTGCAAAAATATCGTCAATCGTTCCGAGACCATCAACCGTCTTGAGCAAACTCTGTTTACCGTAGTAATCGAGCAACGGTTTCGTTTGGTTTGAGTAACCGATAAGACGTTGTTTGATTGCGTCTTCGGTATCGTCAGCACGTCCGCGACCAGCAAGACGTTTGAACAACTCTTCGTCCGGCACTCGTAATTCAACAACGACATCAAGCGGTGTTGTTTTTTCCGCCAACATTTTATCAAGTGCTTCCGCCTGCGCGATTGTACGCGGAAAACCGTCGAGCAAGTAACCACCCTTGCAATCCGGTTGAGCGAGACGATCAGCAATAACTCCGATAACAACGCTATCCGGCACGAGTTGACCCGTTGACATATATTTGTCCGCTTCGACACCGATTGGCGTTTTCGCGTCACGTGCCGCACGCAACATATCGCCAGTTGAAAGGTGGGCTAACGCATATCGTTTGATGATACGTTCGGCTTGTGTTCCTTTACCCGCGCCGGGCGGTCCGATGAATACTAATCTCATTTTGATTTATTCGCTGTGAATTTTATGATGTGACGGACAACAACGCGGTTGTCCTGAAATTATCCGTTCGAACCGCCCTTATCAAGCAGTCCTTTATAATTACGCATTACGAGGTGGCTATCAATTTTGTCAACCAAATCAATAACAACGCTGACTACAATCAACAAACTCGTACCGCCGAAAAATCCGGCTATAACATAATCGTTTATTATGAACGAGGAAATGAGCGTCGGTATGATTGCAATCAATGCCAAAAACGCCGCGCCAACGTAAGTGATACGAATCATTACCTTTTCGAGGTAGTCGGCAGTTGTTTTACCCGGACGGTAGCCTGGAATGAATGTTCCGTAATTCTTCAAATTCTCCGCCATATCTTTCGGATTAAACGTTACCGCTGTCCAGAAGTAGCAGAAGAAGAATATAAGTCCGACGTATAACACAATGTAGATATATGCTTGTTTAGCAAATATCTCACGACAGAAATCGCAGAATTCCGCAAACCAACCGCTACCGGCATAGTTTTGTAAAAATTGAAAACCAACCATCGGGAAGAGCAACAAACTGCTCGCGAAAATAATCGGCATAACGCCCGCCTGATTCACTTTCAGAGGCAAGTATTGTTTGTTACCGCCGAAAACTTTTCGACCGCGAACATGTTTCGCGCTTTGTGTCGGAATACGGCGTTGTCCTTTTGTTACGAAAACGACACCAATCACTACTGCCACGAACAACAACGCGAGAATCAACAGTTGCTCAACTCCCATCTGACCAGCACCGTCGCCACCGAGCGCAACCTGACCGTCTTTTACAATTCTGCCCCACAGCCCAATCAACGCGCGCGGAAGGTTTGCCAAAATACCGCCCATAATTATCAAACTGATACCGTTTCCGATTCCGTACTCGTCGATCTGTTCGCCGAGCCACATCAGGAATGCAGTACCGGCAGTCATTACGAAAATCGCCGCAATCTTCCAAAGTGTCGGCAGCTGTCCGTCAACGAGTAGCGAACTGCTAACCGGCGAGTTTGCTCCTGACGTTATAACGTGAACGTAGAAATAACTTTGAATCATACAAATCACGATTGTCGCGTAACGTGTATATTCGTTGATTTTCTTTCTGCCGCTCTCGCCCTCTTTCTGCAACTTTTCAAGACGCGGGTCAACGGTCGCGAGAAGTTGGAATATAATTGAAGCCGAAATATACGGCATAATACCAAGCCCGAAAATGGTTATCTGTTCAAGTTGTGTACCACTGAAAACAGTCATCTGGTTCAGCATATCGCCAATACCGCCCTGACCCTGCCAAAACTCTGCCATCTTGGAAAAGTCAACAATCGGTAACGGAATACAACAACCGATACGAAAAATACCCAGAAGCATCAACGTCAATAAAATCTTCTGACGCAGTTCAGGTATTGAATAAATAACAAGGGCTTTACGAAACATAAGAGATTATATCTGTTATCCATGTTGAAATATCAATTTGCCGTCAGCAAGCCAGCGGCAAAACAAATTCACTTTCGCACTACTTAACTTTTTTATCTTTTGGTTTTGGCTTCGATACCGGCTTTGTCACCGTTTTTGAAGTTTTTGAACCGCCAAGACTTTTAATACCGGAGTTTGCCACTGCTGCCGCTTTACGTGACCCCATTTTGTTTTTCACAACAGGTTTTCTAACGGTCAACACATTGACGGTTCCGCCAAGTGATTCTATTTTCGACTTTGCCGACTCCGAAAACGCGTGAGCGACAACGTTCAATTTTTTCGTCAACGCACCGTTGCCAAGCACTTTGAGTTGGTCAAACGTGTTGACAATCAAACGGCGTTTCTTCAAGTCGTCTGGTGTGACTTCCGCACCGTCGTTATAAAACGCTTCTAAATCGCAGAGGTTGATGATGACAACCTTGTCCGCGAACGCTTTGTTATTGAAACCACGCTTCGGAATACGTCTAACGAGCGGCATCTGTCCGCCTTCAAACAGTTCCGGCATCGAATAACCTGAACGGGACCCCTGTCCTTTGTGACCGCGTCCCGATGTTTTTCCGTGTCCTGAACCAGTACCGCGACCAATACGTTTCCGTTTACGATACTTCGTTATCCCTCTGTTTACTTGGTCTATGCTACTCATGACAGTGATACTCCCCGCAATTGTTCAACCGATGATTTAGAACGTAAATGTGCGAGTGCGTCAATCGTCGCCTTCGCAACGTTTGCCGGATTCGCCGAACCAAAACTTTTCGTCAAAATGTCGCTGATACCAACGGCTTCGCAAACAGCACGCACAGTTGCACCCGCGATTACCCCCGTTCCGGGACTTGCCGGTACGAGTACGACTTGCGCCGCGCCGAATCTGCCGACTATCTCGTGTGGAATCGTGCCGCCGTCCAACTGTACCGAAACCATTTTTCGCGTACCGTCTTTGATTGCCTTTTCGACCGCTGGCGGAACTTCGTTCGCCTTGCCGTGTCCCCACGCAACTTTACCGCGTCCGTCACCAACAATTACCAGTGCCGAAAAACTGAACCGACGACCACCCTTGACCACCGCTGCACAGCGGCGAATCTTGACCACTTTGTCGATTACTTCACTTTGCGTTGAATCGTTTGCCATATTCGTTTGTTATACGTTCTGAATAAATGCCAACGACATAAACTCAACCCAACGTTCGTCAGAACATCGTACATGAGAATACGTCGCAAAAACTACTTGCAAAAACTTTTGAAGACCGCATTGAACCAAACGGTATCAACACGGTTTCCAATTGTATTCGTACTATTTCTTTTTTGGTGCTGCGCCGCCGCTCTTTTTCGGCTTCGCATCCTGTTGTTTCTTTGGTGCTTTGGACTTGCCGTCTGCCGCCGCTTTTTTTTGCGACTTCGCTTCCAATTCCTCTGCTGTCGGCATTGCACCGATGTCGAGTCCGGCTTTACGTGCGCTATCAGCCAACGCTTTCAAACGTCCATGATATTTGAAACCGTGACGGTCAAACGCAACTTGCGTCACCCCCGCCGCAATCGCCTTCTTCGCAATCGCTTCACCAATCTTTACCGCCGCGGCGCAGTTACCACCGTAACTGATACCGCTCCGCAGTTCTTTGTCGTTCGTTCCAGCCGAGCAAATCGTTTTCATCGTCAAGTCGTCAATGAGTTGAACGTAGATATGCTTGTTACTGCGAAACACGCACAGACGCGGACGTGTTGAAACACGCTTAACCGCGTTGGACACGCGAAACGCACGGCGTTCACGGCGATTGTTGAGTATCTTGAACTTTTTCACTGTCAAACCTCGTTATATTCAAAAGTCGAATGGAATTTTGTTTGTGTTTTACGGACGTTATTTTTTGAACACTATTTCTTTGTTGCGGCTTTGCTTTCCTTGCGGCGAATAACTTCACCTTCGTACTTGATGCCCTTACCTAGATACGGTTCGGCTTTACGAATCGCCCGCACTTCCGCCGCAAACATACCGACGAGTTGCTTGTCGATACCTTTGACCGTTAGATGTTGCTGGTCAGGAGCGGCGACTGTCAAACCGGTTGGAATTGCTTTGTGAATTTCGTTTGCGAAACCCGCACGAACTTGCAATGTCTTGCCTTGTACAGCGAAAAGATAACCAGTACCGAAGATTTCCAACTTCTTCTCGTAACCTTGCGTTACACCAATAACCATATTCTGTATCAGTGCGCGATAGAGACCGTGCATCGCAGCCGCCAGACGGGTTTGCGTTGCGTTTTCAACGAGAATACTCGAACTAGCCGCGTCGAACGTTACCTTAACTTCGGGCTTGTAAGATTGCTCCAGCGCACCCATCGGTCCCTCGACCTTGACAACGCCGTCCGCAACGACAACCTTCACTCCCTTCGGAATGATTACCGGTTTTTTACCTACACGTGACATATTAAATGATTATTGGTTATGAAAAGTGTTTTATATCCTGACTACAAAACAAAACGTTTGCAGTCTAATAAATAAATGTTTTAGTTAATAAGGAGTACAGTAAACAAAATCTTGTTCCATTCGCTGATGGTCACGACAATCGTACAAAACTTGCTTTCGTCTTACCATATCTCACAAAGCACCTCGCCGCCAACGTTTTCTTTTGCAGCCTCGCGGTCACTGAAAACGCCGCGATTCGTGCTGAGTATCATAATTCCTAGTCCGCCAAGTACCGGTTTAAACTCCGACTTTTGCGAGTAAACACGGCAACCGGGTTTACTCACCTTTTTGATGTGTTGAATAACACATTCGCCGTTCACGCCGTACTTCAATTGAATCCGAAGCGTAGAAACCGGTTTGGCTTCGACAACTTCCCAATCCCAAATGAATCCTTCACGTTTCAAAACATCCGCAACACCTTGCTTCAGTTTTGAAGTCGGCATTTCAACAAAACTATGTCCAACCCTAACGGTATTACGAATACGGGTCAACATATCTGCAATTGGATCAGTCAACATATAGCAAATAAAACTCGGTTGGGCTGCCGGAGGTTAGCGGTATTAAACTACAACAATTGCAATCCGTCCGCTCTACGCCGTCAGCGTGATAAAATAACTCTTGTACGGTTCACCAACTTGACTTCTTCACGCCCGGAATCAAACCTTGATTCGCCAGTTCGCGGAAACAAATACGACAAATGCCAAACTTTCGATAAACCGCACGCGGTCTGCCGCAAATACGGCAACGATTTTCCCTACGTGTTGAAAACTTCGGCTTACCTGCTGCTTTATTGATTTTCGCTGTACTTGCCATATCAGTTACAAATGGTTGTATTGTGTATGTATTAAAGGGGTTAAAACTTATGCTCTCTTCTCGTCCATTGCTTTGAACGGCAATCCAAACGCACGCAACATCTCGCGTGCTTCGTCACTACTCGAAACGTTAGTAACAAACGTCACATTCATACCTTGCGCCGTCGCGTACTTGTCGGGATTTAATTCAGGAAATACTAGAAACTCGCTCATTCCAAGATTGTAGTTACCGTTGCTATCGAAACTGCGCGGGTTAAGACCGCGAAAGTCACGAACACGCGGCAAAACAATGGAGATAAGTCTATCCATAAACTCATACATCCTAGCACCGCGTAACGTTACCATACAACCGACGTTCATACCGACACGGAGTTTGAAATTCGCAATTGACTTACGGGCTTGCGTGACAACTGGCTTCTGACCCGTTATCTGTGTCAAAACATCCAATGCCTCTTCAAGGTATTTCTTATCATCCGCCGCTTTACCAACTCCCATATTAACAACTATCTTTTCAAGTTTCGGGAGCGACATAACATTTTTCCGTCCAAGCGTTTTCGCAAGGGCAGGTAAAATAACGGTCTTATACTGGGTTTGAAGTCGTGGTTCCATATCTACAAATCTGTCGAAAAACGTTTATTAAAAAACTATCAATTACTTCTTTTTGGCGGGTGAAATCTGACTAATCGTTGCACCGCACTTGCGGCAAGTACGAAACTTACTTCCGTCCGCTTCGACCTTCGCACCAACCCGTGTTGCTCTCTGGCACGACGGACAAACAACCATAACCTTACACGCACTCATCGGCATCTCTTTCGATAGCACACCACCTTGCGGGTTACGGCGACTACGACGCACCAATTTTTTTACTATATTCACACCAGAAACCGTCACTGTTGACTTCTCACGGTCAACCGAAACTACTCTCGCACGAAGACCGCGATCGCCACCGGAAATCACTTGTACCATATCACCTTTACAAACACGCATCAGACCACCTCACTCGCAAGACTAATGATTTTGATAAATCCACCCTCACGCAATTCACGGGCTACCGCTCCGAAAATACGAGTACCTTTCGGATTCTTATCGTTGTCAATCAACACCGCAGCGTTTGAATCGAAACAAACGTAACTGCCGTCATCGCGGCGCGTCTGATACTTTGTCCGTACAATAACCGCCTTCACGACAGAACCTTTTTTTACATTACTGCCCGGTATCACACTGCGAACCGAACAAACAACAATATCACCAATGTTCGCAGTACGGCGGTGCGTACCGCCAAGTACCTTTACGCACATCAATTCTTTCGCACCCGTGTTGTCTGCAACAGCGAGTTTTGTCTGCATTTGTATCATAACACTACCCAAACGGTAAATAGTTGTAATAAACTTAAAACAAGGGGAACATCACTCGTTCGATGCCGCCGCTTCTTTTGTTGCTGTCCGCATCGCGGCAACGTCAATAAGATTACTCTTTGTAACAATGCGAACCAAGTTCCATCGTTTTAATTTTGACAACGGTCGGCTTTCAATTATCTCGACGGTATCACCGAGTTTTGACTCGTTGTTTTCGTCGTGAACATAACAAACCGTACGGCGGCGCACAATTTTCCCGTACTTCGGATACTTGACGAGCCGCGAAACTTCGACACGACGGGTCTTACTCATTTTCTCACTGGTTACTACACCAACAATAACTTTTTTCGGCATTGTGCTTATCCTTTGGTCTGTTCTTTGTTGTCTGACGATTTCGCCCGTTGCTGTAGAATCGTTAAGATTCTCGCAATTATCTTTTTGTTTTTCTTGAGTTCTGATGGCGAGTCAAGACGCTCCATGTGCGACTTAATGCGAAGGTCGAAAAGCGTTTCTTTCGCACTTTGCAACGTTGCCGCGAGTTGATCTCCGCTCATATCACGTAGTTCTTTGATTTTCATAGTTGTCACCCCAATATAAGGTTTACGTTTGCAGAACATTTGTCCGCTTTGTAAATTACATACTTACTGTAATGCCTGAATGAATTGTTTTGTGTTACATTGTTTTACGCTTAACAAGACGACATTTTACCGGCATCTTATGGGCGAGACGATTGAAACAAAGTTTTGCCGTTTCTTCCGGCACGCCGCCGATTTCATACATAACCGTTCCCGGTTTAACAACCGCAGCCCAGTACTCCGGTTCGCCTTTGCCCTTCCCCATTCGGGTCTCGAGCGGGATAGAGGTTATTGACTTATGCGGAAAAACACGTATGTAAAGACGACCTTCGGTACGCAAGTACTGTTGCGCCGCAACACGTCCAGATTCTATCGTAGCCGCACTTATCCAACCGCCTTCAAGCGACTGCAAACCGTAATCGCCGAACACAACCGTATTCCCACGTGTTGCTTCGCCTTTGATACGACCGCGCTGAATCTTGCGGTGCTTAACTCGTTTTGGCATTCTAGCCATAACAATTCTCCTTGTTCTTAAACTAAATCCGTTACCGGTTTCGTTATCACGTATTTTATCTTGTACAAATCACAAGTAAACTCGGTTGTCCTACTTTCTGTAAACACGCTTACCAGTTCTCGCTGGCTTCGGTGCTGCCGTTATGTCTGTTGACTCATCACTGTACTCGCCTTGATTGACCCAAACCTGAATACCAATATGACCCTGTGCAATTTTCGCTTCGACAAAACCGTAATCAATTTTTGTACGTAATGTTGACAACGGAATTGAACCAGCAATCTGTTTCTCGCACCGTGCCATTTCCGCACCACCCAAGCGACCTGAAAGTTGAATCTTTATCCCCTTGGCACCCGCTTCCATCGTTGTTTCAATAGCACGTTTCATCGTTCGACGGAAACTCGCACGCTTAACCAACTGGTCACCAATGTCTTCCGCTATCAATTGAGCAACGATTTCTGGTCTGGTAACTTCTTCAATTTTGAGGTTAATACGGCGACCTGTGATTTTCTGCAACGCGTTCTGCAATTCCGCAACACGCTCACCATCACGCCCAATCAGTTGTCCCGGACGGGCGGAAAACAGTATCACACGCACTTCGTCACGTGTCCGTTCGATTTCTATCTTCGCAATCGCCGGATAATACGGACGACCTATCTGGTCTTTTTGGTCACGCCGCCTGACATCGCCACCCGTAATTTTACGGGTCTTGATGAAATCACGAATCTGCTTATCCTCAACGAGCAAGTTCGCGAACTCACGTTTGTTGGCGTACCAACGGCTTTTCCAATCTTCATTGATTCCCGTGCGAAACGCAACCGGATTAACTTTTTGTCCCATAATCGTAAATAGTTTGCTTAATGAACGTCTGCCTATTTGAACTTATCCGAATCGTTTCCAACGACCACAATCGATGTTCAAATACCAGAAAACTACGTCAGTTTGTTGCTCCATCTGATACTGTCACGCTAATGTGCGACGAACGTTTCTTGTAAGGCGATGTCGCACCGCGAGCCTTCGGTCTCCACCGTCGCCCAATTGCCGCACTGTCAATTCGAATATCAACAATTTCGACTCTGTCAACACGTCTAATCTGCGATTGCGTCATCGCATTGCTCAACGCACTATGAATAACGTCTTCAATCAATCTCGCACCACGGTTCGGGTAGCAACTGAGAATCTCCATTGCCTCGTCAGCGTATTTGCCACGCACCAAATCCGCAAAAGGACGAACCTTCTGCGCACTTATTTGTGCGAACCGATATATTGCCTTAAAATTTGCCATGACTAATAACCAATGAATTGCAAAGTGTCTTCAACAACTTACATACTGCTCAAACAATGTCAACATAACACCATTATCGAACAAGTAACATATTACTTCTTTCCGCCCTTACCGCCGTGACCTCTGAATGTTCTCGTCGGAGCAAACTCACCTAGTTTATGACCAACCATTTCTTCTGTCACAAAAACTTTGACGTGAACCTTACCATTGTGGACTAAAAAAGTATGTCCAACAAACTGCGGTATGACCGTGCAAGCACGCGCCCACGTCTTGATTGCGTCTTTTCTGTTTTGTGCGTCGAGTTTTTCTACTTTGAGAAACAACTTCTCATTCACAAACGGACCTTTTTTTAACGATCTAGTCATAAATAACCAACTGATAAATTGTAACTAAATGAACTGTCTTTGTATGTATATTTTGTGCAAACAATGATAACTACACAATGTCTGCTAATCAGGAAAGTTTCAAAATTCCGTAACGACGACTACGACGGCGACGAACAATCGCGTGATTTGTCGGCTTACGTTTTTTACGAGTCGAAGTACCTTTGGTTGGTTTACCTGTTGGCGAAACTGGATGACGACCACCCTTTGTTCTGCCTTCGCCGCCACCGTGCGGATGGTCAATCGGATTCATCGCTGTACCACGGACAGTCGGACGGCGACCAAGCCAACGAGACCGTCCTGCCTTACCGATTGTTATGTTCATATGGTCGGAATTACCAACAACCCCAATAACCGCACGACAATTTATCGGAACACGTCTCACTTCACCACTCGGCATATTCAACTGCGCCCAGCCTGAGTCACGCGCAACAAGTGTCGCCTTGCTGCCAGCAGTACGGCACAAAACACCGCCTGCTCCGGGTTGCAACTCGATGTTATGAATCTGCGTACCTGTTGGAATTTCCGCCAACGGCAAACAGTTTCCAAGTACCGGCGATGCTCCACTACCACTCTGAACCGTTGCGCCGACCTTCAAACCTTCGGGGCAAATTATGTAACGCTTCTCGCCGTCAACATAAAACAACAACGCAAGACGCGATGTACGATTCGGGTCATACTGAATCTCAGCAACCCTCGCTGGAACTCCGTCCTTGTTGCGTTTGAAGTCAACAATACGAAACTGACGTTTATGACCGCCGCCGCGATGACGAACAGTAATTATGCCTTGATTGTTACGACCATTTGTACGGCGTTTAGGTTTCAACAACGACTTGACTGGCGTAGCGCCTTTAGTGAGTTCTTTGAAATCACTAACGCTCATATTACGCCGTCCAGCGTTATTGGCTTTGTATTTACGAATTCCCATAAATTAACCTCGAAATATATCAGTTGTTTCAATATGTTTAGAAATAACTAATCTTGGATTCAGGATGCAACTTCACAATCGCCTTCTTCCACGCCGATGTTCTGCCAAGTTCACGGCGATAACGCAGTGTTTTACCTGCACGATTTTGGACGTGGACACTAACCACCTTAACATTAAACAAATCTTCAACCGCTTTCTTGATGACACCTTTATCAGCAAGCCGATTAACGACGAACGAATAGGTATTACGATGTTCAGCAAGGAACAAACCCTTTTCCGTTATAATCGGACGAATGACGACTTGATACGGTTCAAGTTTCAAGTTATCTTTCTTCTCACCGGTTGTTTTTTTGATTATCTTTTTGGTTGCCATTTTAGTCTCCAAAATCAAACGTTGACTACGTGTTGTTTGTTAATGTTAAAGTTTATTCAGTTTTCGAGTCAACGGGCGACAAAAAATACTTGAACGCATTTTTGGTCATCAAAACTCGTTTCGGACGTAAAACTTCGTATGCGTTAATTTCATTTACAGGCAGAACACGAACCCCCTCAATGTTTCGGCCACTCTTATAAACGTAAACGTTGTAATCCTCAACAGTAATCAAGAGCGTTCCTTGCAAATTCAAGTTCTTTAGAATCGTTGCAACGTCTTTCGTCTTAGGTTTGTCGAGGGAAATTCTGTCAATAATTGTAATGTTCGATTCTTGTAGTTTTGTTGCAACAGCCATACGTGTCGCGGTTTTCAATGCTTTACGCGGCAAACGATAATGCCAATCATGCGGCACTTTCGCAAAAATATGACCGCCGCCTCTTCTAACACCGCTGCGACGATGTCCCGCACGCGCGTTACCCGTTCCTTTTTGACGATACATCTTCTTCTTCGACCCCGCAACTTCACCACGATTCTTTGTCTTTGCAGACCCGTGACGCAGGTTTGCGCGATACATAACAACCGCGTCGTGTAACAACTGTTTCGTTATCTTCGACGCAATCACCGACGGGTCATACTCAATCGTTTCGATTTCTTTACCGTCTTTGTCGTAAACTGGAAGGGTAGCCATTGTAATTCTCAAAAACCCGAATTGGGTTATCTAAAAAGTTATGATAATTTTTCAATATCGTTAAGTATTCTGTTCGTAAAATAACACAGTAACCAAAAGTTATACTACTGGGCTGTTACAGGTTCCTCTTTCTCAATTTTCTGCAACCATCTGTTCGTTTTCGGCGCGGGCAACGTATTCGTCGGCGAAATCTTAACAAAACCACCGTTCGGTCCCGGCACAACTCCGCGAATCACAAGCAAGTTATTTGTCGGGTCAACGTAAACCAATTTCTGGTTACGAATGGTAATGTTTTCCGCACCCCACTGTCCCGCCATCTTCTTACCTTTCATCGTCCGGCTCGGAAACGCGCTGCAACCAGTGCTACCGAGATGACGATGACATTTCTTAACACCGTGCGACGCACGCTGACCAGCAAAGTTATGACGGCGCATCGTTCCCGAATAACCTTGCCCTTTACTAACCGCCGTTACATCAACCGCAACGACTTGGTCAAACACGTTGACTGTCAATTCCTGACCAACTTGGAAACCATCAACCGGCAAACGGAACTCACGAATAAACTGTTTCGGCTCACAATCCGCCTTCGGTATTACTTCAACACCATCAGCGGAACGCTTTTTACGACGCTTACTCTCAATCTTCGATGCAACGTGACCTTGCTCGCTTCGCAACGCACGCGCACGCTTCTTGTCCAAATACCCTATCTGCACGGCTTCGTAACCGTCCTTCAAGGCATTCTTAACCTGCAAAACCGGACACGGCCCCGCCTGAATAATCGTGACGGGAATTGCTTCTCCGGTTTTCGTGTACACCTGCGTACAACCGACTTTATGTCCAAGTAATCCGATTCCCATATTGCCCTCAACTTATTGTCTCGCCGAAACAACGTTCACAGCAAGGTAAACAACAGTCTCGTTCCGTTCAAAGTTTGTCCAAAAATTTATCAAAAAATATAGTAAAAGTAACAACAAAAAATCACTTATTCCCGCGTGTCGCCTTAATTTTAATATCAACACCCGCCGGAAGATTTAACTTATTAAGGGCATCAATTGTCTGCGGCGTAGGTTGAACAATGTCAATCACTCGCTTATGTGTCCTTATCTCGTACTGCTGACGCGCCTTCTTGTCAATATGCGGCGACGAAAGGACTGTGTAACGCTCTATACGTGTCGGCAACGGGATAGGTCCGCGAACAACGGAACCAGTCCTCTTTGCGGTAACAACAATCTCACTCGCACTCTGATCCAGTATTATGTGGTCAAAGGCTTCCATTCTAATCCGAATAACCTCGCTGCTTGCCATTACAGTCTAACTCCGCTTTTCTTTTGTATCTGACCCTAATTTTCAAGTATCGCCCATTACCAGAGCCGCAAACGTTTGCAACTCTTCTTGTCCACACCAAACGCTGTTAGCGTAAAAAACGTAACGTGTGATTTTGGGAAAGTTAAAAATTTACCATAAGTAGATAATTTGTCAAGGGGGGGCAAACCCCCGCAGACTAGAAATTTTCACTTTTAATCTACAAAAACTTTCCCAAAAGTAAAACCAAGAGCGACAAAGTATAAACTAACTTGAAAACATTACAAGCCCCCCCCATAAAAGTTTTTTGTCTTTTTTGGTACGCCGAAAGTTTTTTCACATCACCATTTCTCGCGAGAAACCGCCTACCCTGTAATTGTTCAAAAATTTCTGTATAATGTGTTGTTTCCGTTTTTGCATCTGTTTTTTTTATGGATATTTAGAGATGAGACACTATTTGTATATTTTGTATATTCCGTTAGTTATCATTGCGGCGGCTTTTTGTTTTGGTTGCCGTGAGAATGGGATTGTTTCTTCTAACGCTTCCTCTTTGGATGTTGAAGTTGATCCTCGGGTTGACGCTGAATTAGAGCGGCAGGCGGCGGAGGTTGTTAAGAAGATGTTGGCTGAAGACAAAGAACGTGCCGCTCAGTTGATTACTTTGCCCGGTAGTGAGCCGGATGCTGGGGCGACTCGCGGTTCTGATGACAATGTTATTATTCCTGATGTTATCAAGACGAATGGAACTGATAATACTCTTACTATAGCGGATGTCGATATTCAGGACAGGATTGAGCGTGAACGAAAATTGGCGGCTAACGAAATTGAATTTTTGGTTTCCGAAGCTGAACAGAAGATTAGGAACAATGACCGTGCGGCGGCTATTGAGGCGATAAAACGTGCGGAACTGTTGCGCGGTACAAACGAAACTACCTTACAACGTATTGCTAATTGTCGTCGGTTCGCCGATGTTTACCGTCAACTCGGTCGCAAGGAGCAGGCGATTGCTGAAATCAAGAACGGACTTGCGGCTGCGGCTCTGGTGAACGAACCTATTGAACGTCTTTTGAGCGAAATTGCTTTGATTGAAGCGTTCATACAAGTCGGCGGCAACGAACCGATTGAACATATCGAACGGTTGGACAAATGGGTTGCGAATAATTTGAGTGAGGAAGTTACCAATAACGTCCAGTATGAAATGCGGCGTGACTTGATGCTCAAGTCAATTGTAAAATATCAGGCATGGCTCGGTACGCTCGAAGATGCGTGGGAAGCGATTGAGTTAATTAAGCAAACGACTGTTCGTGATTTTGCGATTACAGAAGTTATTGACATGTTGATACGAAATGACAAACCAGATGACGCTGTGGCGTGGCTGGAAGAAATCAAAGATGATAGTATTCGGAAAGCATTGACGGAACGAATTGAGAGTACGAAGAGGGGTAGCGGAGTAGATACGCCGGTTAGTAATGATACGGTGAAAGCGGCAGATGATAAAGATGAGCCATAAATTTGAATCGCGAAGCCGTGACTATTTTTTTACGTAAAGTTCGCAATGATTTCGCAAAGAGCATTGCGGCTTTTGTGCATTCTTTGTGATACTTACGTCAAAATATTGGTGAATATGCGTAAACAGATACTAAAAACTATTCGTTCGCGTTTAACAGTATGACTTTATTTTTTACACCTACAAACACAAACCAACGATGATAGAACGTCATTCTTATTATAGTCACGGATGTATTAGCAAATTGCGTATTAAGTTCAACATTGAGACTACTGGACGGCTGCTGCTTGGTGCCATTCTTATTGGTTTGCTCGCCGGTACTGTTGCGGCTGGATTTTATTATACTTTGTCGGAGATTCGTCACGGTGTTAATACTTTGTATCAGGCGGCGGGCATTGATTTTGTGTCGTCGCCGTCTGCTGATGCTACTGAACCGCTTTCAATTACGTCCGCACGGCTCGGTAACAACGCTCGTACCGACCATATCTTTGATTACTTTGTTGTTCCCAAATACTGGCTTTTGATTGTTTTGATACCGGGTTTCGGCGGTTTGTGTTGCGGTATTATAGTTTGTACATTTGCGAACGAAGCGAAGGGAGAGGGAACAGATATGATTATCAAAGCGTTCCACTTGCGTAACGGTATCATACGGTTCCGGCTTTTAATTGTGAAGGCAATTTCAAGTCTGGTAACGCTCGGCAGCGGCGGTAGTGCTGGTTACGAGGGACCGACCGCACTCATCGGCGCGGGTAGCGGGTCGTTGCTTTGCCGTTTTCTCAAAACGAACGCAATGGAACGGCGGGTACTGTTGCTCGCTGGCGCGGCGGGCGGAATAGGCGCGATTTTTCAGGTGCCGGTCGGCGGCTGTCTGTATGCGTGCGAGATTTTGTATTGTAGTACCGCTCTTGAACTCAACGCTGTTCTGCCGTGCTTGATTGCATCAACTATCGGCTACGCGACATTTCGTTACTTCATCGGTTCGGTCAACACGACAATGTTTTGTCAACCGTTTCAGATTGAAATTGACAGCGGTTTGTTTGTGCATATTCCGATGTGGATTGTGTTCACGATTATTTGTGCGATGCTTGGTTGGGTTTATGTACGTTTACTTCACGAAATGCGAAACCGTGTTTGGCGGCGATTGGCAATACCGGATTTTATTAAACCGGCGGTTGGCGGTGTGTTGGTTGGTTGTGTTGGAATTTTCTTTCCGCAAGTTTTCGGCGGTGGTTATGAGTGGTTGTCACCAACGATAAACGGTTTGTTATCGTTAAAATTGATGGCGGCACTTGTGGTTGCGAAAATGTTGGCAACTACGTTGACGTTGGCATCCGGCGGCAGCGGCGGGTTGTTGGTACCGTCAATTTTTCTTGGCGCGTTGATTGGCGGGACGTTTGGTTCGGTTGTACATTTGGTTTGCGATTCGTTGGGATGTGGCGGCGTTATACCGCAACTGTCAACGTTTGTCATTCTTGGAATGGCGACATTTTATGCCGGTATCGGCAAGGCACCGCTTGCGGCGGCTGTGATGACTTGCGAAATTGTCGGTGCGTCGTATTACTGGGTTGTGCCGTTGTTTGTTTGTTCTCTTGTGCATCTCGTGTGGCAGTCGCCGCGAACGTCGTTGTATGAGGAACAGGTTTTGACACCGCTCGATAGTCCAGCCCATTTCGGGGATTACGTTATTGATTTGTTACAGGTGATTCAGGTGAAGAATGTTGTTAAAATTGATGACGCTTCGGTACCGCTGAATACGGTTTTGATAACAGAGTCGGCAACGATGGCGGATATAATGCGGCAAATTGCGTCTTCGACAGATACACATTTTCCGGTAATTGACGCAAACCGGTCGTTTGTCGGTTTGATTTCGTTGAGTGATGTGAGGTCGGCGTTTGTGAGTCTCGGTGATTGGCGGCTTGTGGTGGCGGCAGACCTCGCACAACAGCCGGACATGTTCGTGCTGCCGGACGATAGTTTGTACACGGTTTTGCGGAACTGTCATCGTGGTTCGATAACGGAGATTCCGGTGGTGGACTCGGCGGAGACACGGCACGTGGTCGGAGTGATACGGCGGCACGAAATCATCGCGGCGTACAATGATTCAATATCACGATACAGAGACCCAACAGGGGAGTGAATTTTCGGGGTGAGTGTGGTACAATTAACGGCTTGCGGTGTTAAATTCATCCCATAAGGAAGGGCGGCTCGTCCTCGTTTGCTGTACATTCACAATTTACTATTACAATGCCCAAAAAAACATTCTTTTCCAAAAATAAGTCAGAGAATCTTGAACTCACCAATACCGCGATTATCGACAAGTTACCGCCGCACGATTTGAACGCAGAACGCGGTATTATCGGTGCGATACTTCTTGATAACGATATTTGTGATGACGTTATCGAAATTATTAAAGCAGACGATTTCTACGGCGATGCCAATCGTCGTCTGTACGAAAACATAGTCAAGTTGCGTAACGACGGCGGCAAGATTGACCATATTCTTCTGCTCGACCAACTCGAAAAAAGCGGTGAACTTGAAGCGATTGGTGAAGACTACATCATCGAACTTTTCGCACCGGGCTACGTTACCGCCCACGCAACATCATACGCACACATAGTCCGTGACAAGTCAACGCTCCGTAAACTTATTCACACGAGTGCGAAAATCTTGAGTGATGCGTACCAACCAGAAACACCCGCAAGAGACATTCTTAACCAAGCGTCAGAAGAAATTTTTGCCGTTTGCGAATCGCGGTCACAAAATAATGTTCAGGGGATTGATAAGGTCATTTTCGATACAATGACGCTCATCGACAACCGTCTGAAAGGTATGTCGGACGGTATTATGACTGGCTTCAAAGACCTCGACGACCTGACAGGAGGAATGCATCCGGGCGAGTTAATCATTCTCGCCGCGCGTCCTAGTATCGGTAAGACAGCGTTTGCTCTAAACATCGCCGAACACGTTGCGGTCGATAACAAAATTCCGACACTGTTTATCAGTCTCGAAATGCAGGCGACAGAGTTGGCACAACGTTTACTTTGTTCACGCGGGGAAATCGACAGTCATAAATTCAGAGGACAGTTCATCAACGGTAACGACAGGAAACAACTAATATCTGCATCGAACGAAATCGGTAATTCACCGCTTTTCGTCGATGACTCGGCGGGGCGGACGGTTGCGGAAATCGCGGCGGTCGCGCGGCGGCTGAAACGAAAATATGAGCAGTTATTCATTGTTGTTGACTATCTGGGTCTGATTGAGCCGGAAAACGCAAAAGACCCGCGTCAGGAACAAGTCGCGAAAATCGCACGCCGTATGAAAGGTATAGCGCGTGAGTTAAAGTCGCCAATAATGTGCTTGGCGCAGTTGAACCGGCAGATTGAACAGTTGAAAGGCAAAGACAACAACCACCATCCGCAGTTGTCTCATTTACGGGAATCGGGCGCAATTGAGCAGGACGCGGATGTGGTTATGTTCGTTCATCGCGAAGAGAGGCACGTCTCACGCGAAGAAGCGGAACAACGGGGTTTGTTAGGTAAAGCGGAAATCATACTTGCGAAACAAAGACAAGGAAGAATCGGCACTATAAAGTTGCATTGGATAGGTGAGTACACAAAATTCAAAGACGAAACATTTTCACAAAACGAAGCATACGACGAATTTAACGCCGCAAACATATCAAGCGACGTAGGTGCCGACGCAAATTACAGCAATATGGACACATCAGACGATTTTGCGTGAATGGTTACAAAAAATAATCGATGTCCTACAAATATACGTTCTCGTCGTCTGAAAAATTGAGATAGTACAGAAAAAATGTGTAGTGGAAATATTTACGATTTTATAACATCATACGCAAGGCAGGCGATAACGCAATTCGTACCGCTTCCTAGTTACTCTGTTCCTGAATCTATAATCTCTTCAATCTCTTCTATTTTGTATATCCATATCGAGTATCCAATCATATCAACCGGTTTGTATTTTTGTAACCAATTGTATTGACCGGAACGAGAGTAGAGTTCATTGACACCGATTAACATCCAGCCATTTTGCGGTTTTTCCGGTACGTTACCGTCTCGCTCAATTCCAAGTTTATTAAGCGAAAT
>JAITST010000523.1 GCA_031287585.1 Planctomycetaceae bacterium
AGATAAGCGGCGTATTGTCGTGGTTTCATATTGTCAAACTTTTCCGACCAGTATTCGTACGGCAACACGACTTCCATTCCCGTCCATACACGGCTTACTTCCGTGTAAACGTAGTACCATGACAATTGCTCCGCCGCCTCGCCGTGCGCGGATATTAGCGGCTGTCGCGTCTGTTTGCGGTAATTCCCAGAGTTCGATTATTGCGGTGATTTCGACACTGGTGTTGCTATCGCTGTCTTGCGGGAGCGATAAGCGTTCGAGTGAACCGCGTAACAATGTTTCGACTTTGTATGACTTCATCAACTACGCTAGTTCGGCTGGCGTGAGCGACATTACTGTTTCGGAAATGCTTGAACCGAAACCGATTTGCGTTTTGAGTGTATCACGTACTTTGTCAAATGTCGTTTTGTCAATCGTTCGGTATTGGGCGTTGCTGTTGATGACGGATTGGAGATTGTCGGTAACGAGTGATTTGCGGTCTTGATGTAACGGAATCAACAACATTGGTCGCAACACACGTTGCGATGCGGGAAATGTTTCATAGACATTCTTACAAAAATCGCCAACCGCCTGCTGCAACGCAACCGGAACGGGACGAATCGGCTGCGATGGAGTTGATGAAAACCAACGGCTCGCGTAATAAGACGAACCAGCCGCAACCGCAACAGTCAAAATCAAGTTACGCAACGTATGCCCGAAAAGGAGTTTGAGTAGCATTTTTTTGTGTGACTTTTTTACATAAGAATTTCTTGGTGCAGGGTAGTGAAGAACAAAGCGTCATTATACCGTAAACTGACGTATTTTGTAAATATCTGCACTTTCCAAAAATTCACGATGGTAAAATGAGTAAAATACGGTATTGCAAAATGGTGTTTATTAAATGAGTTCTTTGCTTCAGTTACTCGGAAAGTAAAACACACAACTACTTGCGGTTTCTTTCACAGGTAGTCAAGGATAGAATACAAAAAACTACCCTTACCTATCCTTATCTACCTGTGAAAAATGATTTTGCAAAGTCATTGTAAGTTGGTGACATCATATTGTAATTTTTGAGAAAGTACAGGCAAAAGAAATATCAAATAACAAACCATAGTGAAATCGAAATTTTATTACCGACGTTTGTGTGGTTCGTGATAAAAAAATAAGGATTACGGCAATTGTCAATCGTGTTCAGTATATTTTCCCTCATCACTCAATTCCGGCGGCGGAATAATTGCCATACCGACTTTTAGCGGTGGAAATTTTCGGATTGTTGATAAATATGGTACTGTTATTACAATGTCAAGTGGTTTTGCGTTGGGATAGTCGGTTTCGAGTTTTGGATGTATTGGATTGTTTTCGTCACGAATTTGCCAAAGGATGACCGCTCCCTTTTTGTACAAGTCTTCCTTCGTTATACAAAGTAAAATTAAAGATTCTTCGTTCGCAGCGAAAGAAGCGTTGCCGTCGTATGCTAATACAGTCGGTCTGTCTTTACCGTATAGAGCAAGATTGCCGGAAAGCATCCATTCACCAGCGGCGTAAGGAATCGGTGTCGAATATTTTTCGTGCCAGATTCGTTCAACCTCCGTAGCCAACGCACGCCCGGGAAATAACGTATCGTTTGGTTTATCTCCTACGAGAGGTTCTATAATCCAATATCCGACGAAGATTGCCATTGTTGCGAACATCACAACAAACGTATAACAAAATGCTTGTTTTAACTTTTTTGTATCAGGTGACAAGTGGAAACAATAAAGCATAAAAAGCGGGAAGAACAACCAGAACGGAGCACCGAATCTTGAGCGAACACCGTTTCCGGTACAGATTAAATATACCAAAATCAAAAGAATGGGAACGAAAACGATGAACGGTAAAAACCATTTCGCCAATATGTCGGGGAGAGTATTGTTTGATATGACGGACAATTTACGTAATCCGATAGCCGGACAAATTGAAATGAGCATTGGAGCGAGTAAGGCAAATTGTGACACGATGAAAAAGAACGGATTTCTTATGTGAAAGTACCATTGCGGGTTTTCACTGTCACTGAATGTTGCCGCCCGGATAATTCCGGGGAATCCGTGATTTATGTTCCAAAGAAGGTGCGGCGTGAAAATCAGGAATGAAACGATAATTGTAATACCAAGTTTCCACCAGTATTTTCGTGTTTCTTTGAACCCAACGACAAAGAGGAAAATTGTAAATGCCAACATTCCCATCAGATAAAAACACAACATTCCAAGACCGATTGTGATTCCGAGTAGTATCCAATATCTCCGCTTACCGGTTTTGATTGCGTAATAAAAACAAAGTACCGTAAGCGCACAGAACGACAACACACTCTCGTTTTGATGAAAATATATCGCTCCGATATTCAGGTAGCGAAAATTACATGCCGCCAGAACAGCAAGCAAAGCAAGGTGCGGCGGCAAAAATTCGCGGCTAAGTTTCCATATACAACAAAGCATAACAAATATCGCCAACGACGATACGAGATAAGTTGACCACGCCGCGCCGCCTGTCAACGTAAGAGCAATTTCAAGCATCCAAGCCGGAAGAGTCGCACTTTTGGTTGTACCGATAACCCATTCTTTACCAACAAAAAATTGTTCAATTGTATCAGGGCGTACATTTGCCAGTGTCAGAAACGGCAACAAAAACCAAATCAGACTATAAACTATACCAACAACGCAAAAAAAACGGTTGGGATACGCACGGAAAAGTTCGGTGAGTTTTGACATTATATTTACCCTTTCTAAAATTATGCTGCATCACGTTGTTCAAAATAATCTGAAACACTAATCGTTTCCTGCGGTTCAAATCCGAATTGCTCTTGTACGATAAACAGCGGACGGCGTTTTGTTTCAATATAAATTCGTCCGATATACTCGCCAACAACTCCTAGTGACATCAATTGAATACCGCCAAGAAACAGAATCGCAACTATCAACGAAGGCCAGCCGGGTGTCAGAATACCAGTCGTAAACACTTCGCACAGAATGTATCCGGCGTAAATCATACTCATCATCGCAACAAGCATTCCGCAATAAGTTATCCAACGAATCGGGTAAATTGAAAAACTTGTGATACCGTCAATTGCGAGTGTAATCAGTTTCGGCAGAGAGAATTTTGTATTGCCCGCGAATCGCGGATTAGCGATGTACTTGATTCCGGTTTGACGAAATCCGAGCCACGAAATCATCGCGCGTAAGAAACGCGAATTTTCTGTCATTGAGTTTATGCTATTGACAACTTTACGATCCAAAAGCCGGAAGTCTGACAGTCCCTCCGGCATCGAAAGTTGTGAAAAATAATTCATTACTTTGGAGAAAATTTTCGACGTTGTACGTTTTACTATTCCAATTTCGTTACCATAATCTCTAACTGTATAAACGCTATGAAAACCCTCTCTCCAAAGCCGCACCATCTCCGTTATCAATTCCGGCGGATGCTGTAAATCAGAATCCATAACAATCACCGCCTTGCCTTGTGAAAAGTTCAAGCCCGCTGTTACGGCAACTTGGTTTCCGAAATTGCGTGAGAAACCGACAACTTTAACACGTTCGTCTTTGTCGTGTAAATTTTTCAATACCGCCAACGACCCGTCTGTACTACCGTCGTTGACAAAAATTATCTCCCACGAATCACTAACGCTATCCAACACACTTGCAACAGTGTCATAAAAAACATTCAGACCATTCTCTTCGTTGAAAACCGGCGCAACAACACAAATTTCAACATCGTCACATTCTATGCATCTTGCCCCCCCCCCCCCAATTTAACATGTGATAATTTTCGTTTTGGTTTGACACTGTTTAACCTTTCGCAAAAAACGTTTTGTTGAAATGTTTTCGTGTACGTACAACAACGCTACACGAGTGGCGGGGATTGTAGATTCTGCGATGAAATGTGTCAATAGCAATTTTGAAAAATTTGTTAGCCGTTACCGTATTGGTATTTTCTTGTTCCGCAATTCGTACACGTATTTCAAAATTTCTACCACTGGTTCCCAGTACGCTTCCGGAATTTCGTCACCGACTTCTACGTACTTGAATAACGCCTGCGCTAACGGTTTTCGTTCTACAATCGGAACGTTGTTCTGCAATGCTATGCGGCGAATCATTTTTGCCATTTCATCTGCTCCCTTTGCCATCACTATCGGGGCTCGCATCGTATCGGGGTCATAACGCAACGCTACCGCTAACTCAGTCGGATTCGATACTACTACGTCTGACTGTTGTACTCCTTGTGCGGTTCGTTGTTGTGCCATCTGACGTTGAATCTGCCGCCGCTTACTGAGAATCTGCGGGTCGCCCATCATATTTTTCATCTCATCACGGATTTCCTGCGTTGTCATTTTGAGGTCTTGCTCGTGCTTCCACTTTTGATACATAAAATCAATAACCGCAATCAATGCCAACGCAATCGCAACTTTGAACGCGAGCCACAGGATAAACCAAATCATATACTCCGAAATTTGCCACTCGTCCATATCAAGCGAGTTGATAATCGTACCAACATCGTTGCGACCAGCATACCACGCAACCGCTCCCGCGATTATCAGTTTCACAATTCCCATTCCCAACCGTACAAGTGATTGAGTTGAAAAAATACGTCCAAAACCTTTTATCGGGTCAAGATGTGTAATGTCAATCGCGAGTTTACTCGGCAGCCAAAGAAAACCTACTTGTGCAAGATTCGCCGAAATCGCAATTAACACCAGTACGAGAAAGAAAAACGACATCCGTATCAAAAACAGTTGCGTCCATTCACGGCAATGAGATGTGACTGCGTGAAAGAGTTCGGTGCTGGTTGACAAACTACCGAGAAACGGGTGTTCGCCGACACAAAACCGCGTATAACTCATAAAAAGTTCAATGACCGAACGCCCAGTAACCATCAGCAAGATGATAGCAACAACAAGTACCAACGCCGACGCAAGGTCTTGACTACGCGCAACCTGCCCTTTCTCGCGTGCTTGCTCACGACGATGCGGCGTAGCGTCATGTGTCTTGTCACCTTCGGGCATTTGCTAGTTACTTGGTTAAATTGTATAAGGACTCACTTCGACGTAACAATCCCCAACGGTTTCGCTGTTGGGAAATTTGCTATCACATAAGTATTCCTTCCCGCTTCAACTCGCACATTCACACTATTTGCTTTTGGGTTGCTGCTCATTTTGTTTGAATGGTAGTCGATTGGTTCGAGAAAAACGTTGTGTTCACCAGCGGGCAATTCGATACGCGCAACCTGAATTGACTCCGGCAGGAACGACCAGCAACGTGTGTCAGGTGCTTCGCTCGACTCCCAAATAATGCCGACAACATCCATCGCAAGCGACGTATATTTGTTCGCGTCAGCAACCGTCTTTGCACCGTATATCACGCCGGTTTTCACCGCACGCCTCGCAACTGCTCTTGCTATCGTCTGTAACTCGTTCGCGGCGTTTTGTTCGACTGCCATTTTGCCAATGTCCGTTATCTTCTCGGTGAAGTGGACATCGTTCGTGTTGGCAACTGTAACGCACAACTTGTCAATGTTGTTACGCGGCTGGATTGCGGTAGGAACGAAAATCGGTGCGATTGACGGCGTGACGGTACGTGACGTGAATGCGTTGAGGATAATGCTCGAAACAAACAATGCCGCTTCTGTAACTTCGGCTTCGGTACGTTCCTTATACGGACCGCGTCCGACCAATCCGAACACGTAAACAACACCGTTCCCGGGCTGACTATGAACGCCGCTTTCGGCGCGTTTGAGGTCTGCCTTTCCTTGTTCAAATTCTGGAAACCACTCGACAACGGTTCGGTAATCACGCTTCGCGTCGTCGTAGTTCAACTTTGTTTCCTCACGCAACAAGCCGTGAATGTAGAGTCCAATAGGTACACGTTTGTACGCAAGTTTCGGATTAACACCGTCTTTGTCATCTTTTGAAGTCTTGATTTTCGCGGCGTTCTGAACGATTTCATCTTGCTTCATCGTTGCCTGCAATGCGTATGCTGCCGCGTCTGTGTTGTCGTTCATCAGGTTAGACAAAGCGAGAAAAACACGAATCAAAACTTTTTCGTAATCGTCGCCTGCGTAAGAAATCGCGTTGTCGTCGGTCAACATCGACTTAATACCTTCGGCGGCGGTCTTCTGTTCAAACAAATCGAAATGGTCACGTACTTCACGTAACGTTGACTCGGCACTCTGCGAGTTACCGGTAGTCAAATCAACGATTGCCCTATCAAGTAACAAAACATCGGTTTCACCCTTCGGCGAGTGCGAAATTTGTTCCTCAATGAGAGAACGTGCCTTGACAATATCACCTGTATAGTAGGCAGAACGAGCATTACTCGCACGGTCAACGTGTGAAGCACAGCCAGTAAACAAAACCGCAAAAACGGCAATAATCAAATAAAGTGGTTTCATAGTTGGTCTGTTACAAGACAATCAAGTAAAAAGTGAAACAACAGCCCCAAACGGCAGTGAATGGACATTAACGCGGGAGTCTAACAAAACGTAGAAAATATATCAATAGCAAATTACCGCGAGAAACGGAAAGCAGAGTAATGTTCATAAAAAATACAGAAGGCGTGTAAAGGATGGCATCACGCAATGGCTGTCGATTGAATCCGACGGCAATACAATTACATTGCCGTCAGTTCCAACCGACAGATAAGGTTACTTATTATACCTCAACGCTTTCCTTAACACTTCTAAACTTTGCGGTACTGCGGTTTTGTAGGGTGCTTTTCCTTCAAATTCCAGAGAGACGTAGCCGCGATAGTTGTGTTTGCGCAGCAGGTCTCCGATTCTTTCGTAGTCAAGGTCTAGTGAGTACCAGACACCGCCGCCGTAGTATGTTTTGGCTTGTACGAAAACTGTTTTGGGTAATACCTTGTCTAGTTTGTCATAAGGATTTTCCAAAAAGTTGCCGGTATCCAGTACCGCTTGCAACCACGGCGAGTTTATTTTGTTGACGATTCGTAACAGTCCTTCCGGTTCCCGGCATAGCCCCCAATGATTTTCTAGTCCGAGTATCACACCGCACTTTTCCGCAACCGGCAAGATTTTTTCAAATGCGTCAATTACCCAAGGAAACGCATCTTCTTCGGTGAAACCTTCTATCGGCGGTTCAATTCCGCGATTTTCCATTAGGGTATCGAAGTCTTTCGACGTTCCCCAGCGTCCTGTATTGACACGGATTATCGGAACACCAAGTTTGTACGCCAGTTCGATGCTGTTGATTGTTATTTCAATGTTGTCCTTACGATAGTCAGGGTCTGGACGCAGAAAACCTTGATGTGTTGAAATACTACACAACGAAAGACCAGCACTAAACGCTTGCCGTTTGAGTTTCATCAGGTAGGCGTTGTTGGTTTGTGTTAGTTGACGTTCCAAAATTTCAAATGCGTCGAATCCCATTTCTGCCGCCATGTCAAGACATTTATCAACAGGCATCGGGGTTGCATCGAAGTGCCAGAACGAATAACTGGAAACAGCAATTGGATTACCGGTACGCGCACCAGTAGGGGCAACTGACTGTTGCGACATAACAAGTTGCGGCATCGTCACCAACGCGGTACCACCGATTGCGGCGGACGTTGTTAATGAGTTTGTCAAAAACGAGCGGCGAGTGAGGTTGTCGGTAGGCATACATTTACTCCTTACGTTGTTAGTGTTATAGATAAAAAACGAACAGTAAACATTTTATCAATAAATTAGTATTGTGCAAGATGAGGGTAGAGTGCAACAGAGGTATTGAGATGGTCAACCGTAATCCTACTCTTGACACCATCCACACAATGTTGTATCATTACTGTCTTGTTATACATTACTTTCAATTTTCTCTAACCCTATTGGAGTCATTATGCAAAATCGGCGTGAATTTTTGAAGTATTCTTCTTTGTTTGGAGCGGCAGCGGCTTCGTTTAGTCCTTGGGCGGCTAGTGCGATTGCGGCAGACGGCGATGTTGTTGGCACGACTAACGGCGGCGACACTTATACTGTCAGTCTCGGTTCGTTACGAGCCGACGTTACACCCGCGAGAAAGATTGTTATTCCTGATGTTGACGGTTTCAAGGTTCTCAAAGGCGACTTTCACATGCACACGCTTTTCTCAGACGGTTACGTGATGCCGAAAGACCGTGTTGCGGAAGCGGTTGACAACGGACTTGACGTTATCGCGATTACCGACCACATCGAGTATCGTCCTCACTTCAGCAAAATCGGTAAATGGAAACTGACCGACAAACAAGCGAGTGACTATAACCTTTGGTACGACGACGCGAAGCCGGAAGCGGAAAAACGTGAACTGTTGTTGGTTCGCGGAACTGAAATCACGAAACAAACGATGCCGCCCGGTCACTTTAACGCATTGTTCGCGAGCGATAATAATCCGATTGCGGCAGCGGTTGATGATTGGAAAACGATGTTACAGGTTGCTGTGGATAACGGTGCGTTTCTGTTGTGGAATCATCCGGGTTGGGAAGCACCGAAGAGCGGAGGAATTGAGCCGGGCGCACCGCTCCGTTTCACCGATGCTCACGAGGAAATTTATAAGAAGGGATTGATGCACGGTATCGAAGTGTTCAATGGAACGCAGTATTATCCGGTTGTACCGAACTGGTGTCACGAGCGGAATCTCGCGATGTTTGCGAACAGTGACATTCACGTGAGCGAGGAAAAACAGTACGGTTTGCGGAACACGTTACGACCGATTACGTTGGTTCTCGCGAAAGAGCGAACGGTGGACAGTGTGAAAGAAGCGTTCTTTGCGAAACGGACAATCGCGTGGGCGGCGGACTTGATTTGGGGTAGCGAGGAGTTGTTGGCGAAGTTGTTCAAAGCATCGGTAACGATGAAGTCGATAACACCCGGCACGCTTGAGTTTACGAACACGAGTTCGCTACCGGTTGCGATTACAGTTGGCGGCTCGGTTGTTAGTCTGAAACAAAACGTGAAGCGTCAAGTCTATCGTGCCGCAGAAACAAGTACACTAACTGTTACCAACTGGATGACAGGAATGGATAAGCCGCTGGTGTGTAAGATTGTGTAACACTCAAACTGTAGATGAAATAATTATTAGATGGGTACCTCTAATAACATCGAATTCTATAAAAAAAAACGCAATAGGGGGATGAATTTTTTTAAGCATTTCGGTTGCTAGTATTCTATTTTTATCCGTTTTGACGGCTAATTTGTCGCCGTCAAAACGGAGTATCTCCCCGCTAATCCACTCTGCCTAACTTTTTCAAACTCAAATAGCGGCTGATATTACTGCCTAAATTTCTCATTCCTATCCAAAACTTCGCCCT
>JAITST010000070.1 GCA_031287585.1 Planctomycetaceae bacterium
AGCGTGACTGATTTGACTGTTTCGAGTGAACGTTGTGTTGCGAGGTCGAACGTGCGGATTGATTCGATTTCGTCACCGAAAAATTCGATACGGATTGGTTGTTCCCAATCTGGTGCGAAGATGTCGAGCAAGTGTCCGCGACGCGCAAATTCGCCGGGTAAGTCGATTGCAGGCATTGGATGGTAGCCGCCTTCGACTAACCAAGCGACAAACAATTCGAGGTCAAGTGTGTCACCGGTTTGGAGTGTGCGGGAGCGTTCGCGCAACAACTCACGCGACGGAACTGGCTGCATCAAAGCGGAGATACTGGTGACAATGATTGCGTTTGCGGACTGCGCAGAATCGGTGTCGAGTGTTTTGAGCAAACGTGTTCGTTGACCGAAAAGGTCGTCGCCGACAAGTTCGTTGATGTTTAGAGTTTCGAGCGGCGGAAAGGTCAAAACCTGTTGACCGGTGAAGAGTAACAAGTCGTCGGCGGTAGAGTCGATAGTCTCCGGCAAAGCACGAACAACAAGCAACGAACGCGATATATGACGTTTAATACCAGCCGCGACAAAAGCGCAACCGCCGCCGAAAACGCCGTCAACTGAAACATTCTCACCATTCTCCAACGCCTCACCAAGCCGACAAAATTCGTTTCGCTCAATAAGTTCAGAAATACGTTCGGTTAATGAAGTGATTGACATTTGTGTCTGTGTCTCGTTCAACGTCTTGAAAAACAAAACATAATTATACCGAAACGCCGTAAAAAAACAAGCGTAAAGTTTGTTGTCCGGGCATAGCACGCGTTAAAACATTTGGTATAATTGCTGTAATTGAAAAAATAGTAACATTTGAAAAACAATTTACAAACAATAAATAAACTGGATAATGTGTGTTATACTGGTACTGTGTTTTTCCCATTTTTCTCAATGTTGTCTTTGTCGCGTTAATTCGTAACGTGTTAAATTTGTACATACTTTTATGATTTGGTTTCTAATCGGCTACATGTGGTTGTTTATGCACCGCCCGTTTGAGATATATCCCATGCTGGGAGCAATCCGGTTCGAGCGTCTGTATGTACTTCTGATGACGGTTTTGTGGTTCACTGTTTCAAAAAAAGAGTGGACAGAAAACCGTATCAATGCTGGTCTTTGCGGACTGGGGTTTGTGATATTCTTCTCGTCGCTTGTCAGTCCGTACCAAAGTATAATGGACAACATCGCGACTCAGGAGTGGTTCAAGATTTTTTACTTCTACCTTCTCATTATGACGAGCGTGAAGAAGGAAAGCGACTTGAAAAAACTGACAGCCGGATTTACTATCTGTTTCTTCATTTATATGCTTCACTCGTACCGTGAATTTATCAATGGACGCGGCAGGTTTGAAATGGGAATATGGCGAATGATGGGCGTTGACGTAACACTCGGTCACCCAAATTCATTTGGTGTGTCAATTTGCTACGCCGCAACAATGCTATTACCATTTGTAACGCAATTGAAGAAGAAATGGCACTGGTTGTTCCTGTTGGCTTACGTTTTACTCAGTATTCGTTGCGTGCAACTAACGGGGTCACGTAGTTCGCTAATAACACTACTAGCGTTTTTCACTTGCATAACGATTGCGTCCAAACATCGTTTGAAGGCAATTCCCGTTGTAATAATACTTGCGCCAATTGCGTGGTTGGTAATTCCAGACGAACTCAAAGAACGTTATCTGTCACTATTGGGGTCTTCAGATGAACTCAAGGCGGGGGACGCGGGAATCGCAGGACGAACGGCTGGCTTTTGGGACGGATTGAGGAACTTTCAAACCTCACCAATTTGGGGTATCGGACTTGACTGTTCGCACTTCATAACTGGTTTTGCAACGCACAATCTTTATGGACAAGTAATCGGTGAAACAGGCATTGCAGGAATTACCGCGTTCTTATTTCTGCTCGCCGCTGTTACAGGAAACCAACTTCAGGTTATGAATAATTATAAGGAATTGAAAGCAATCGGTAGGGAAGAAGAAGCACTATACGCGTATCGTGTTTCGACCGCGACGTGTATGTGTTACGCTCTGTTGTTATTCAACGGATTGGCATCGCACAATCTCGACCGCTACAACCTTCTCTGGTTTGGAGCGTTTCAAGGTATCGCGTTGGCAATCCTGGACGAGAAAATGAGAAAAATAAAACAAGCAATACTGCGCGGAATAGACCCAAAAACGATAGACCTGTCCTCATAGCCGTTTTTTCTACCGTGTACGGCTGAAGAAATTTGCAATATTTTCGAGTGTTCGTATTATGCGGTAACGATGCGGTACTCCGTACAGTTATGCAGTGCTGGCTTTACCCGGCGTAACTTCGCCGGAGTACCGACGAAGTTACCGAATAATACCTAACATATTGGAGCAATTTTCTACCGTGACAAGTACATTACAGTGGTAGTTGAAGAGGCGACGATTTATGGTAAAATACGCTCGTTTGCTTCGTCGAACCCCGTAAGATGGAATTACAAGGTCAAGTGCAATTGAAAATTGCGCGGCGAAGTGCGAAAAGGTTGTCAACGATTGCCCCGCAAACCATTACCATTGATCAATGGAGATACACTGAAAGAAAAAAACATGAATTTCAAAAATACCTTAAAACGCGTCATTCTTAAGAGTGGCATTCTTCGGGGGCGGCAAAAAATGCTTCCGCCGACTGCTCTGGTGCTTTATTTTCATTCTGTTCCAGATAACTTGGAATCGCAAAACGA
>JAITST010000083.1 GCA_031287585.1 Planctomycetaceae bacterium
TCTCGACCGGCTGACCTTTCGGCTGGTATTCTTACCCTTTGACACTGTAATTACCGATGGAAGCGTCCTCATCGGATCGCCCATCGTTGTCGATTCGACGAGAATTTTGAGAGCAGATAGGAGAGTTTGATCTTTGGAAGAGTTCTTCTTTCTGCCGCCGCCGGGTTTGCGGCAACGGTTCCCATCAACGGATTCAATATCTTGTAATTCTTGGATACCGTTACGAATAGATTACCGATGAATACCGGTGCCATCGTGAACGGCAGAGATTCCACCCCAACCGATGCACCGATTAAACCGGTGCCGATGATTAGGATTTTGGATAGTGTTTTCATGAGTGTTTTACCACAATATTTTTGTAACCGTTCACGAGTGTTTTGTGTTAAATCTTTCTCACCGCGTCAATCACGTTTTTCAAGTTTCCGTTTGACGCGACGAAATCGAATCGCCGCGTCGTTTCACCGACTGGCGTTATTTTGATTTCCAGATTCTCCGCCGGTATCGCTTCCGTTACGCGGTCTGCCCATTCTATAAACGTCAGACCGCCAGCGTCGAAGTATTCCTCCGCTCCCAGTTGTTGAAACTCGGTCGCGTTTTTTAGACGGTACGCGTCGAAGTGATAAATGTTGCGGTTGCCATCGGTGTATTCGTGCAAGAGTACGAACGTTGGACTTGAAACAGATTCCCGTTCGACACCGCTCGCAACCGCAATTGCCTGAACCAGCCGCGTCTTCCCTGCTCCAAGCGTTCCAACCAGCGAGCAAACCAAACCGTCCGGCAACGTTTCCGCCAACACGTGTCCAAGCCGGAACGTGCCGTCTTCATCCGTTGCCGTGAAGGACGCGGTTAAAGTTTTGTCAACGTCCATACTCAAAGTGCGGTCGTGTCCTGCGCGACAGATTTACTCGCCTGTATTTTGTCAATAATCGTTTTCAAACCGGCAACAAAATTCTTCGGCACGTAAGAATCTTGTTGCAACTCGTATTGCGTGATAATCGTACCGTTCGCGTCGAGCAAGTAAATGCACGGTACGTAACATTGTTGACCCATATACTTAGCGATTAACTTAACATTGGCATTATTTCTGTGCCAATCAGCCGGAATGACAAACTTTGCCGGTACCGTGTTTTCAGTAATAAAGTCAGAAAATTCGGTGCTGTTGAGAACTTCTTTCTCTAACATCATACACGGCGGACACCATGACTGTCCGGTGAACAACGCGAAAATCGGTTTCCCGTTTTCGGCGGACAACTTTTTCGCGGCTTCGATGTCAGTCTGCCAATTGACCGTGCCTGGTGTAACGTTAGTGTCATTAAACGTTGAACCATCAGTAACAGACGGACTGTTTGACGGTGTTGCAGGTTGCACTTTCGCTTTGCAGCCAGCGATCAAAGCAGCCGCGATGGCGACTGCAACAATGGATTTGAAATTAATGGTCATAATTTGACTCCTTAAAAGTAAAAAGGTTAATGGAACTAAAAACAGAACACCATAATACCATAAAATTAAACTTCAAACAAGGGGATGCCCAATGTGAAAATATATGAAAACAAAAGTCGGAAGTGTAAAAATAAATTGGATTTTATTTTCGATTAAATGCAATAGTTCACCAGTCGCTACTTATTTTACTGTGACGACAGCCAGCAAAACAGGGTATGGATTCCGTACAACCGTAGACTAAAATCTACGGTTAATAAAGTTTAGTCGCTAGCGTGACATATCTGCCATAGGATTTATCCTACGGTTATTTTGTTTTTTAAAGGTAGGTAAGGGTAGATAAAAATGACCTATTCTTATCTACCCTTACCTACCTGTGAAAAATAAACATTGTCATTATAGGAGAAAGCAATACACCGTCGGCTGAAGCCGACGGCAATGTTATAACCTGTACGGCAACCTACAACGCTCTACGCAATTTAATCGTGTCACCGCTGTTTAACTTCTCACCGCGGCGGAATCCTACCGGATCTGTACGGTCAATGATTAGGAACTCGCGGCGGCGGATTACTTCGCCTTTTCCGTTCGTACCAATCTCTTCTTTCAACATTCGTCCGTCGGGGTATAATGAATGAAACATGTTGTCTGGGTCTGATCCTAACGCTATTAACGCTGGTAACGCTGTTGCCACTGGATTTCCATCAACGTAGTTATTTTTCCAATCGTTATGGTTCTCATACTTTCTTGACACCGCGAAACGTCCAACTGTTATCCACACCGCGAAAACGTTTGAACGCGACGTAGTCATTTCGGACAAACGTGACATCGGATAGTATTGACTGCGGCTTGCCATTGTACCGCCTAACATGTGCGCAAAAAGCGGGGCTTCTGCGTCCAATATATTATCATGTCTCAACGATGCCCCCTTATATACCGGACGCAACAATGTTGAGTCAGACAAAAACGCACGCGCCAGCAAGTCGTCATCGGGAGTGTCCATTACATATGGCCGCAAGAATGATGTTGAAGCAGCGCGGAATGGAAATTGTTCCAAGTCATTATTATTGTGTAATGCGTCGCTAAACGTATCACTTTTCGTTATGTCTGTATCCGCAAATTCGTTTGGAACACCGCTATTATGGGTCAACGCTTTCCATTCAGTTTCGGTTATCATATTGATATTCACTTTGCCCGGTTCGCGATACGTTGTCGCGTAGGTTAGGTTTGTCGGTGATATCTCTTCAACTGTACCATTAAACTTCGACTGCAAACCAGCAAAGTCGAATAACCTTGCGAGGTTTAACGATTTATACTCTGGTGGTGTAGTATCGCTACTTGGTGTTGCGGAGACGAAGAAATTTAGCAAGTGAGCGGGAATCTGCAACTTTACGGTTCCACCATATCCAAGCGAACTTGTTTTGTCAGCATTATACAAATCACTCTTGCTGGTAGTACCGCCACTATTAACTTCCGTTTGTAAATACTCCAATCCAAACCGTCCCGGTGCTGAAGCCGGTACGTTCAACGAATCGTATGAACTTACCAGCGGTGCGTTGTTCCACGTAGGGGTGTTAAAATGGCTGACTTTTTTGTCCGCTATCTTACCATCCCACGGCGCGCCAACGTATGGTCTTCGTTCGTCACCAGTCAAACCTAAAAGCGGGTCACGTTCAAAAGGCGGATTTGCCGACGAAGCCGGAATTGGGGTAGCCGGAATTGGATACAATTTCATAAGAGGCGGAGTACCACCAGTAACGTTAACTTCCGCATAATTCAGATAGCCAAACGTTGCTGTTTTCCCGTGGTCAATTCCGTAACTGACCACCATTGATGTTTCACCTGTTTGCAACAGCCCACTACTTGCGATACTAGGTTGCAATGGCGCATTGTAAAGATTCATTCCCTTCCAAGGATTTATGCCTAATACACCAGCAATGGGAGCACCGCCTTTTTCTATGCTAGCGGTACCACGCAACTGTTGGGAGTGGAACAAAGTATCATTAGCGAAATCAAGTGATTCTGAGTTAGTACCGAATTTTTTCTGCTCTTCATTCCACAATTTAGAATTCCTTGTAACATCTCCATCAGTCTTTGTATCATTTCCCTCAACACCAGTATAAACAGTGAGGTCAACCATCGTATAATCAACTGAAATATACGGATTGGAAATAGAGTTATAGGGACGAAGTGGGTCGGCAAGACGTTGTAGGAATAACGGTTTGTAACATTGTACAGTACCATCGCCGTAGATGCCATCATCTGTTAAAGGTGCTCCGGTAGTCATATCACGCGGCGTATCTTCTACCGCTGCTGGTGTAGTATAATACGCTGACACGCTTGGCAACTTACCAGAGATATTAACACCAAACGAATTTACGTCTTTCATAATTGCGTACTTCATCGTCTTGTATTCCGTTGAAACGTTTCCGTGTACATTACCATCAGCAGTCGCATCCCACGTTCCGCCATCTGCGATTGCGGCAGCCTCCCTCCAAGGTTGATTACCCTGGCGTACCATTCCCACACCAGTAAGACTGAGCGTTTGACATGCCGGAACGGTTGTCAGTGCTCCGCTAAAATTTCCCTTTGGTCTTCCGAGATATGTCAACTCGCGTGGTCCAATTGTTAGATACTCGTTTTGGGCGAGAACTCGGTTGTCGGTATATGGGTCAGTCGGGTCTGTCGCGTAGTTAAAGTTTTCCCAATAGTAAGAGTGTCCCTGTTCGTTTGGATTTTGGGGACCGAGCCAAATTATTCGGTCAATATCTATTTCCCGCAACGTGCTTTTACTCGCACCTAAAACGTTTGAACGTTTTACAGTATCTGCTGTTAGTGTTGATTGTTTTGGTTGAAGTGAATGAGTAAATCTTGCCTCTTTCTTTGTACCAGTATTATCATCACTGAGTAAGTAGAACAAATTATCCTCATCTTCCATCGTTTGTGCCGAAGGAGAAGCGAACACCACTTCGTTTTCTCTTTTACCAACAACGAGCCGCCACATCGGATGGTCGGTATCACGGGTACCGTCTGCCTTTAGTGCTGTCGCCATAAAACTAACCAAGCCAGCGTCGGGGCGATTACCTGAACCGATATTGTGTAGTTCTACAAAAAGCGACGGCTCCGGTGCCATTACTTGGTCGTAGTCATCATCATCATTTGTAGTGGTGCCGACAAGTTTTCCTGTTGGATCTGATGTAGTATCTGCTGTACCTCTGTTATGCAACGCCATTGTCTCGCTTATGACGAGGTTCGGACGTTCCATTCCCCAGAATAACGCAACTGGTGCTAAATAAGCTCCCGACGTAAAATTTCCCCTTGATACCGCAGTTTTGGTCTCCATAACATCGGTTGCGTCATCAGATAAAAGTTTAGTTGTCAGTGACGGCATATTAGCCCAGAAGTTTGAGGGCGCACCGCTTGCGAATGGGTCAATCGGGACGAGTAACGGTGTCATTGAATCGTCGGGGTCGGTGAAGTCAACAAAGTTTACCGCCCATTGTGCGAGACGAGCAATCATCCATTGACGGCGTTCATTGTCGTTTGTTATTGCTGCTTTAAGCACCTCACCGCCATCGTAAGCAGCGATTGTTGGCGGTGTTAAACCACCATCGTAAGGATAGCCGTATAGTTCATCATACGACAGCACGACAAGCAGGTAGAACAACTGTTCCGCGAAACGCGCCCGCGCGATAAGTCCCTCTTTGTAAGCGGCAGGGTTGAATGTTCCGTCTGCATTTCGCGGGTTAATAACGCCGTATTCACGAGTGAGACGATTCAAGTCGAGTTTTTTGCCTTGCATTATTTCCGGCGGTAAAAACTTGGCGATAAACGCCGCCGCCTCATCTTCGTGACCAACACCGCCGACACACTTCAACACTTGCGAGTAAATGCTAGTCGCGTCTGGTGCTATGAGTGCGGGTAACGATTGAACATCGTAACTTGAATGTGTTATGTGTTCCTGTAATTTACGGAGTGCATTGCGCGCAGTACCATCACCGTCAATGTTTTCCGGTTTATCTGTTGCGGCTACAACATTGAACAAACGCGGCAACAAATCTTTTACATCAAGGTCGTTAAGCCGGAACAGTGTTTCGATTTCGTCGGACTTGAACAATTTATCCGTGTTTGATTTATAATCTATCGCGTATGGATTGTTAAGGAATACAGTATTGTTTTCGGGGTCATCGTCCCCCCAAAATAATTCTGGATTTAGTGAAACGTTATTTCCGAGAATATCAATGTATTGCGGTTTGTCGCCCCAGAGATTAGGACTTCTGCCAGAAAACGCAACAGGTGTATCAACTGCGTTACCATTAAATTCCGCACTAACATCTCTATCAATACCGCGTCCGGCATTGTCGTATAACCACAGCGAAGTAGAAATATCGTCAATCGCATAACCTTCAAGCGGTATTCGCAACTCGTTACTCAAATTAACCAATGTCATACCGTAAGCGTTTGGCAATGGCTCCACCGGATTGTTAGAAGCATCTTTATCAATTCCATACCGTCCCGCTTGATGTTCATTGATAACACTAATATCACCAAATATACGATTGGCAATAGAGGCATCTCCAAACGCCGCAGTTAGTGAAATTTCCGCGGGACCTGCTCCTTCGCCGAAAAGTTCTATCGAATTTTCGCCTTTTCCGCCCAATCTGGGAATGAGTTCGTCTGCGCCAACTCTGAATTCATTATCGTAAACTGACGGCTTGCCTAAATCATAATCGTACTGATTGACTACCTCGTGTTTCATATTACCGTGATAGTTTACGTTTATACGGCTATCTAACTCTCTGACAGTTATTGCTACCAGCGGTTTGTATTCTTGTTTTGACTTTGGATCGTATTCCACCGGTAAACCGATGTCCATCCAGTACGCATCGTTCAGACCGTCTGCGTCGGTGTCAACATCGTAAGCCGCACCGACTTGGTCGGGATTGCGGCTTAGTATATTGATTAGGTCGGGGATGTCAGAAATGTTTTTCAGATTGGCTAATACCGGATTACTACCGCTAAATTCAGGATGAATGAGCGGCAACGGACGTAAGACCAGACGTTGTAAGTCTAACGCATCGTTTATCTTGCCGTGCGAATGCCAATAGTCCACGATAGCCGGACGATGAAACGATGGAATAATACCAATCAACATACCGTCCTTATCGTAGTTGTACCAACTCAAAAAGATGTTATTGAAATCAGGAGCGGTGTAATCGACATTCATACGTGTTAAGTAGTAAATGGGGTCAGGAACGGTATCGTCCAATGTACCCTTCGATAACAATTCCAGAAACTTTCTACCACCGTCATAAATTCCTTGCGGGTTGGGCGCAAGCGCGAACGGGAAGGTAAAGGAATTGGAACCAACAGTGTAAGAGTAACCAACACTTTGTTGTGGTGTATTGTACGGGTCAGTAGTTAGGACGGCATCGTCAAAACCGATACCTGTTCCTCTAAACGCCGCACCGTTAATTATGTATTTACAGCCATTTAGCAAGTCAGCGACAACCTTTGTCTTGATTTTACTATGAGGGATAGGAGGTGGAGATGGACTCAAAATGGGAGGTAACGTGTCACATAGACTTTTTACATTTATGAGGAAACAAGATTCTGTCACGCGGTTATCGGCACCTGTAATCGAACTAACGATTTCATCGTCACGTAATCCGGGCGGTAATACAGTTCCTGCCTGACAAAACATAAGTATTCGGACACTCTTGTTTTTCAACCAATTAACAAATGCCTGCCTCTCCTCGCCTGTAGAGAAAATTGTTCTCGTTGTGTCGGTATTCGTAACAGTTAGCACGTTTCCGATTATGTCCATCATCGAATGACCTGCGAGATCAGGATCAGGCATACGTTCAAATAAATCCGCAATATTCCAGCGAACTGCAATGATGTTGTCACCAGACACGTCAGGATCAGTAGGAGTACCGAAATCGAATTCCCCTTTGAATTTGTCGTTTGTACTATCACCAACGACCGGATGCCCGTAGATGCTTTCCAGTAATGACTGGTGAACAAGCACAGACGGCGAATTTTCGTCTGGTTTCCTGCCAACGAGTAACCTTGTCACCGCTTCGTCCATAGCACTATCGAGAGATCCCGACGAGCCGTATTCGCCGTTATTTTTCATATCTTCATACGTCAACCTGCCGTATGCCTCAGCGACACGCCGCATATTGCTTGTTGCAAACATAAAACTAACAATCAGCAACGAGAACATCGTCAGCAGTGCTAACGTTAGCAATAAAATCATTCCGCGCCGTTGCGGAATGAACGTCGTTTGATAAGTTTTCATAGTATTTTTCCTCAATAATGATAGTTTTCGGATAATCGGATAACATAAAAGTAACAGGCGACCCACTCCGCCCGCCACGACAAGACAATAAGTATTTTATATGAACTATGGCAGAAAGTCAACGATTAAGATAGAATTTAGTAGGAAATGGGTGTGTAAACTTTAGTGGGGAATCCATTTGGCGTTAAATTTGCTCACCACCATCGCATCAAAATAAGTTAGTATCCATCAGAGAATAACTCGTCCAAATTTTTTCTGTCTGAACACT
>JAITST010000085.1 GCA_031287585.1 Planctomycetaceae bacterium
AGTGTTCAATATCATGACCTATTCGTACCGCAATCGCAGAAGACGACATCTCTTGCGAACAAAACTCGTCTGTGCGATACTCAACGCAGAAAGAAAATTTAAGGTTATGGAACAAGTCTAGTAGATAACACTCTTAAAAATTTGAAACAGATTGCCGTTAAATTTTCACCCGAATCAGAAGAATACAAATGTCTCTGTACTCCTATCATCAAAAGTGAACACACCAAATTCAACAACATTTTTGAAAACTTTTCACCGTTTCCATTGCAAACTTGTTGCGTAAGCGGTTATAATGGACAGCCGCGTTTAGTATAACGTGCCGCTGTAAACGCGGAATTCCCGCCCGTAAGTTCCTACTACAACGACAACATACACAACTACAATGACTGGTCAAAAACATTCCGAAAAACGTCTCGCGTTAATAAATAAGATTCATCACTCTCCGCTAGTGATAGTGTCTGCTGTTAGCGGCGGCGGGTCGTTGGCTGTTAGTGATTTGATGTGTGTTGCGGGTGCGTCGCGGACAGTTCTCGAAGCGATTGTTCCCTATTCCACTACCGCGCTCGATAGTTTCATCGGTGTCAAGCCCGACAGTTATTGTTGCGAACACACCGCACGTCAAATGGCAATGCTCGCGTTTCACCGCGGTATGAAACTCATACAGGCACGCAAAAAAACTCCGGCGGAATTGCTCGACTACGTCAATCTTGTCGGTATCAGTTGTACAGCCGCTCTTTCGACCGACCGTGAGAAACGCGGTGAACATCGTATCTTCATCGCAACTCAAACACTCCGCCGAACAACCGTCTGCTCGCTCGTTCTCACGAAAGGCAAACGTACACGTGCCGAAGAGGAACGTCTCGCAGCCGACCTCGTACTGAATATGATTGCCGACGCTCAGGACAACGCAAAAGTTGCGATGTACCAGATGATTGACGACGAAGAGTGCGAGTTGGGAGAGTTGGACTTCGACACGTTTAGTACAGATAGTACGAACCAACATCACGTTGAAATGTCAATACCGCTCGACATCTCACGTAACGAAATGTTCACCGCAAAACGTGTTACCGGTACATCGTTCCTCACTGATTTGTTTTTCGGAAAAACGGAAGCAATTCTCTGGAAAAACGAAAAAATCCGACACGTCATAAAGTCGTGCGACCATTCAAACAGTGAGCAACGAAAATCATACAATCCGCACGCAATATACAGTAACGCGATTTTCCCCGGCTCGTTCAACCCGATTCACGATGCTCACGTCAAAATTATCAAACTCGCGAAGGAACAGTTATCGTGTATCGTGTCGATTGAAATGTCGGTACTGAACTTCGAGAAACCGCCGGTTGACTTTATCAGTTTGGCGGAGCGGCTCAACGTAATCAACTCCATCATCCCCGACCAACCGGTCTGGTTGACACGTGTTCCCGATTTCGTATCGAAGTCAAAATTGTTTTCAGGAACAGTATTTGTAGTGGGTATCGACACGTTACGCCGTTTCGCCGACTTGAGCCAATACGACAATATGCCGCACCGCTTACAAGAAATTTCGCGCGATATGGCAAGACGATGTTGCAAGTTTCTGGTATTCCTGCGGCGGATGAATAACGGTGAAACGGAATCGCTGGAAACACTAGACCTCCCCGACATCTTACGCGATATGTGCGACGAAGTACCAGTAGAAAAATTTCTGATGGACATCTCGTCAACAGAGATAAGACGCGGCAATTTGCGGGTTGTGAGTGAGGAAGAATGAACGTAAAACAATACCCCAAAAAAAACACAATAAAATGAAAATAATCCTGGCAAAACCGCGTGGTTTCTGCGCCGGTGTCAATATGGCAATTAGCACTCTTGACGAGGCGTTGAAACGTTTTGGCAAGCCGGTTTACGTTTATCACGACATCGTTCACAATACGTGGGTAGTTGACGAATTTCGCGATAGAGGTGTAATATTTGTCGAGAGACTAGAAGACGTGCCGGACGGTGCGACGTTACTATTCTCGGCTCACGGCGTTTCACCAATCATACGCGAGGCGGCAAACAAACGCGGTTTACGAACGATTGACGCAACGTGTCCGCTTGTGAATAAGGTACATCGTGCGGCACGTCAATTCGCGGCGGACGGTTACACAACGATACTTGTGGGAAACAAAAGTCACGACGAAGTTGCAGGCATAATCGGTGAAGCACCTGACTCGATTATTGTTGTGGAAAATATCTCGCAGATTCACAAATTGAAAATCAAAAAGGGCAGCCGGCTGGCGTTTATGACGCAAACAACAATTTCGAAATACGATACGAACATATTCATTGACGCACTGCAAAAACGTTTCCCCGATATAGTAATAACGCCCGATTCAAGCATCTGCTTCGCAACTCAAAACAGACAAGAGGCAGTAAGTAAATTAGCGGCGATGGCAGATGTGGTAGTGGTAATAGGCAGCAATAAAAGTTCAAACAGCCGCCGTCTGGCAGACATCGCCGAATCGTCAAACGTCTGTGCTTACTTGGTTGACGGTCCCGACGACATAAGAGGGGGGTGGTTCAAGGGAGACGAAACGGTTCTGATAACAGCGGGAGCGAGCGCACCTGAACACATAGTACAGGAATGTATAGAAGTTTTAATAAAACGCTTCCACACAACGGTAGAGGAACATATAGTTTGCGAAGAAAACATAAAATTCACATTACCAAAAGAGTTGAGAGAGAACTATTAGTTGTTAGTAGTAACGTAATAACGGGTGTGTAAACTTTAGTGGGGAATCCATTTGGCGTTAAATTTGCTCACCACCATCGCATCAAAATAAGTTAGTATCCATCAGATAATAACTCGTCCAAATTTTTTCTGTCTGAACACGATTGAAAATTGTTTGTGTCGCGATGTAATCGTAACCCGAAATGTTGACAGTGGAACATCAAAAGCGTATCGGGGGATGCTTGTCG
>JAITST010000087.1 GCA_031287585.1 Planctomycetaceae bacterium
GTTAGCGGCATTCGTTATCACCGATTGCAGTTCTTCGGGAAAACATTGCAAATCGTCATCAGTCAGATGAACGACGATTCCGCGACACGGTTTGTACGCCAGATAGAATCGGATTAGACGGAATATCTCACGCTGCGTTAAGTCGTGAGCGTTACCGAATCCGGTAATTAAAATTGGTGCGTCGGCATCGTCGATAATCAGGTGGTCTGACAACCGCAGCCACGCCATTGCCTTCGACACAAACGGCACGCGTCCGCCGAAATTTGAGTTAGAACGCGGTCTTCCAAAAGTTCTACCGGTTTCCAAAATTTCAAGCAGCGACTCGGTAAAACCGCCAGCATCGCACCGCGAGCAATCAATCGAAATACCCGACCATTCGCCGCCGCGCGGCGGATTCGGCGACACGACAAGCGTTATCTGCTCGTGTATGTTTGTTACCGAATAGTCATCACAAAAAACGTCATAAGATTCTGCTGTTAAACAACTCATAATTTTGATTCTCCATAAAATAAACAACCGTTATCCGTTACGGTTTAAGCCGCAATTTTTTACCTGTATTGATGTCACAATACGCAATGCGACGGTAGTGTACAATATTTTTGAATTTTAGGAAATAGCAATTTTCGAGATTTTAAGCCGTTACAGTAAAATCTCCCGCCGTTTCACCCAAATAACCTATACGCTCTACTTTCAATCAAAAATTTTGCTATTGGCAAAAATTGATTCTTTCGTTACTATTCTTTTCTGTAAACAACTTTGTGCAGGTTTTTATAGTTATTTTTTTGAGGTGAAACTATGTTGAAAATTATGGATATTAGTTCCAGCGGTTTGGTTGCTCAGCGGCTTCGTATGCAGGCGATTGCCAGTAACCTTGCTAACATCACTACTACCCGTAACGAGTTTGGTGAGTTAGAACCTTACAAGCCGCGATTTACTGTGTTTCAGGTTGAAAACGCTATCGGACCTAACGGTTCCGCCGGTGTGGTTGTGCCGGAGATTGGTATTGATGAAGACTTGCCGCCGGTTCGCAAGTATGCGCCTACACATCCCGACCGCGACGAACAAGGTTTTATAAACCTGCCTCAGATAAATATGATGACTGAATTCACAGACGCTATCGAATCAGGACGTTCGTATGAAGCGAATCTCGGTGCGATGGAAGTTACAAAGTCGATGGCAAACCAGACGTTGAGAATTATTTCGTAGCGGAGAATTTTTTTATTATGAATTCAATAACAGGATTAAGCAGCGGTATAGGCGGCGGTTTTAACGGTTTGAACCGTATTGACAAAGTCCAACCTATGCAGACGCTTTACGGTAACATCAACAAAATTGGCGGTCTTGAACATCGTCCTGATGTTTCGCTGCTCCACATCGACGGACCGTTACCGCCGGAGCAAACGAAAAAAATTCCGTTCAATGATTTGTTACTCGGCTCGATACACGAAGTTAATATGATGCAGCAGAACGCGGATTTCGCGGTTGAGAAACTGATGACCGGCGGTGAAATTGGTACCGCTGAAGTTCTGACAGCGTTACAGAAGGCAGATATTGCGTTTAAGATGATGATGCAGGTTCGGAATAAATTAGTCGGGGCGTGGCAGGAAATACAGGGCATTAGAGTTTAGCGGATTTTAGATTTATGATTTTAGATTGTTTTTACAAAATCATAAATCTAAAATCAAAAACATAGTTTAATCAACAAACGGCAAGTTATATGAATTACATAAACAATCTCCTCACTCAGGTTAAAGACCTTTTTAGCGGGATGACTCCCGGCAGCCGAATTGTTTCGGGGCTTTTGCTTACCGTTATTCTTGCTGCACTCGCTATACTTGCGTCTGGCATTGGCGGATTCAGTACCGGTACGAGTACGGCTGAGGTAATGCTGTACGATGGTTACTCGTTCATCGGCGCGGAACAGCGTGCCGCCGAAACAGCGTTTGCCGCCAAAGGTCTCAAAAATTATGACTTCAAATCCGGTCGCTTGTACGTTCCGTCGAGACGTAAGTTCGACTACATCGCTTGTCTCGCCGAAGCGGGCGTTATCAAAGAAAGCGATGTAGAGATAAACGCACTCATCAGCAGCATCACACCAATCGACTCAACTCTAACAACTAACAGTAAAATATTCTTTCGCGCCCAGCAGCGTCTCGGCGATACGTTCAAACGTTTTACCGGAATCGAAGACGCGAAAGTCGAATCGTTCGAGCGTATTGACCGTTTACCGGGCAGGTTCGACAAAACTAAAATTCGTACTGCGGCTGTTACCATCTGGCCTACAAGCACCGAACCAATTCCCGATAAGACAATTTCCGCAATAACCGCTTTGGTCAAACGCGGTCTCGGAATCACTGATGTCAAAGACATAACAATCATCAATGGACATACCGGCGAGGGCTCCGCAGGAACGGAAGACGATTTACGGGGCGGACGAAAAACTCTCGCGGGTGAAATCCGTAACTATACCGAACAATGGGAAGAAAAAATCCAAAAATCTATTGGTCATATTCCGGGTGTTCGTGTTCAGGTAGGCGTTGATGTTGAGCCGGTTGAACAGAGTACAAGTTTACTCGTCGAACACAAGCCGCCATCCAGTGCTGTCCACGAACGAGTGCAAACGAGCAACTTTGAACGTACTGATGAAAAACGTAGTGGTCGTCCGGGTTATGTCGCACAAGCAAACACGCCGCTCAATCTTGACCAAGCACGCGGGATAACGTCAACCGGTAAGCAGAAAGAAGAGACGAGTAACGAAGAACGTACCAACGCGCTGCAAGGTGTGGAACGTAACGTTGTCGATGCGCCGTTCTCGTTAAAATCTGTAACCGCGTCGATTAGTGTTCCGCAAAGTTATTTCCGTACCGTTTGGTTGCTGCGTCAACAAAATTCACCGCAGCAACCGGCTGCGGCGACTGCTGGCGGTGCTGGTACAACCGGCGGCGGTACTGATACGCCAGTGTCGAACGAACCGACTGCCGCGCAACTTGAATTGATTAAGTCAGAAGTTATCAACAACATAAAACTTAGCGTTGCGAATTTGTTGAAATCATGTAGAAAAGCGGACGACCTCGACCCGACGCAGGGTGTTGAGGTTGTTCCTTATGACGACATTCCGCACGAGCGACCGGGTTTGCCGTCGTTGACGGAGGAGATAACGATGTTTTTGGTAGAGAACTGGGAAACGATAGCGTTGTTGTCATTGGTTTTCTGCGGGCTAGCGGTGCTGTGGACGGTTAGTCAACCGCCGAAGCAGCGGAACGTTGTCATTTACGAAGCCCCCGAAATTCCGCAGGAGCAACTCGAAGCGCGTTACGCGCCGACGAAGGCGGAAGAGGAGGAAGAACTCGAGCGGCAACGTTCGTTGAATCCGTTCGACAAGTCGTTAGTTTCGTTGCAGGAAGAGGTAGCGGATATGGTATCGGAAGACCCGGAAGCGGCAGCGGCTGTAATAAAGCAGTGGATTGGAATCGGAACGGCGGTACCGGCAGAGAAGTAGAATCGTTGATAAGTATGAATACAGAACACGATTAACGATTGCGTTAGCATTATAATAATTCACAACTATCAATGGCAGATAAAAAGAAAAAAATACAAAAACCTGTCGTCACAGAGAAGATGGCACAGACTGTTTGCGAAGTTGCGGGATTACCGCCGGAGCAGATTGCGTTGTTGCTGGATTCGTTGTCGAAGATAGGACGCGCGAAGTCGATTATCCGTCAGAGCGGCGGAACGTTGTTTCGCGGGCGGCAGCGTAAAGTTCCGATTGATAAGGCGATTATCGAGACGATTAAAAAAGCCAACGAGCGTCACGAACGTATTCAGGCGATTCGCGAAAAATTTCGTTTGGCACAGACAGAAGACCGGCAGCAACAACAAACAATACAACCGGAAACAAACATTTATCCGCGGCGTGTTTCACCGATGGATATTAGCCGTTCGCTTGATAACGCGCGTATGATACTCGCTGACCGTGATAGCAGAATGGTCATAACGCCGCAGTCGATTCGCGCGGAAGTGATACTGCGGGCGATTGAACGGGTGAAGAGTACGGAAGTGATACGTATAGCGGAGAAAATCGCGTTACGGCAGGCAAAGACTATCGCGGGTAAAACCGAGAAGGACGTGATGGAGGCAAAGGAGGCGATGCTTGAAAAGAAACGTCTGGATGACGCACAACGGGCATTGGAAGAGATTGAGAAAAAACGAACACTGGAAGGTTTTGGCGGTGATTTACATACATTAGTTGACGAAGCGGCTGAAGTTGTAGATGCAAACCTCGAAGCGTCGGCAAAAATTTTGACGCAGTGGATTGGAGCGGAACCGGTAAAGAATGATGCGAAACAACAATAAATTGTATATTTTAGGAGCAATAAATGCAGGATGGAATTAAGAAAGCGGCAACGTTTCTTAGCGGACTTGACGCTAAAACGATTGACGTGCTAATCCAGCGTTTCGACACGGAAACAGCGGCGGCGGTTCGTAAGGAATTGCTCGCGATGAAGTCCGTTTCGCCAAACGAGCAGGAAAAGATAACGGCAGAGTTTGTTCGTTCGCGAGACCGCCGTGTGCCGGTTACTAATGTTGGTAGTAATTCTGGTAACGCTGCGGACAGTGTTGTTATGAATAACAAAGTCGATACGCTCCAATTGAGCGCGGCAGGTCGTAACGCCGCGAAAAATGTTATTATGCCGCAGTTACAACAGCCGCCGCAAATTAAGAACGCGAATGTATCAACAACTGTAAACGCTGTACCGTGTACAGTTTGTAATGCGGTAAATCCCGACAACGAGAGCGGTCATTTTCAGTTCCTTGCCGACACGTCCGCTGAACAACTTTCCGCGTTGTTGATGACGGAACGTCCGTCGATTATTGCGTTGGTTTTGGTTCACGTTTCGCCGGAAGTCGCGGCGGAGACGATTGCGGCATTGCCTTCGGCGTTGCAGATTGAGGTTGTTAGATGTATGGATTCACTTGAAGATACCGACGAAAATATATTGAGCGAGATAGAGACAGCGATTAAGAAACGGAAAGACGAAATGAAGCCGCGGCGGAAAATCGGTGCGGCGGCAATACGTAAAATACTCAATGCCGCCGACACTAACACACGAAAGAATTTGATGACATACCTAGAAACGGCACCGTCAGGTTCACGCCGCCGCGAGTATTTTCACTTTGAAGACCTCGAACTGATGAACGACGAAGATTTAGCGATTCTATTCGCGTCGGTTGACCGCAGAATCGGAATGATTTCGTTACTCGGTGCTGAACCGAAGTTTATAAACCGTATCGTTGGACGATACACGCCGGCGATACAGCGTTCCTTAAAACATCAACTAGACGCATTGCAGCCGATTCGTTCGGAAGACATAATCGAAGCGCGGAAGGTAGTTATGGACGAAGTCGCAAGGTTGGCTAATCGGAAAACGGAGTTGGTGTAGTAATGTTTCACCACGAAGAAAGGAAAATAATTTTAGATTTATGATTTTAGATTTGGGATTTTGTGTATTAAAACAAAATCTAAAATCATAAATCTAAAATCTAAAATTATTACAACTGTGTATTAAATCAACACGGTAATTTAGATATTATTGAAATGGAAAACACAAACGTTTATCGTCCTGTGCCGTTCAACTTTATTGACCTTGAAACGCAGGCAAACGATTACTTGTCGAAGGTACGCGACGAGGCGTTGACGATTGCGCAGGCGGCTCGCGAGGAAGTTGCGAAGTTACGTGAGACCGCGAAACGTGAATTGCTCGAAGTACAAAGCGAGAAAAGCAGAGTTGCCCAAGCGAAAGCAGAACTTGACCATCGCTTGGCAACCGAAAACGCAACGCTCAACGAAACACGTAAGCGAGTTGAAGAGGAAGCGAAAACGCGAGGTTATGAAGACGGTTACAAAGCAGGTTTCGCGGAAGGGAAACGGAACGGTTACAAAGACGGCGAGTTGCAAGCCACTATTGACTATGACGAGAAGATAAAACTTGAAGCGTCAATGCAACTCGGTGCGCGGTTGGAGACGTTGATGCCGGCGGTAGCGGCGGCGGTTGAGAAAATCCAGACGGCGCAACAATCGTTTCTCGCGGACTGGGAACATGTCGCGATTAACGTTGCGGCAAAGATGGCATCAAAGGCGATTATGCGTGATTTGCCGAGTATGAACGACATACCGATTGACTTATTACGTGAAGCGTTGGAACTCGGTGTCGGCTCGTCGGTATTACGAATCAAGATGAATCCTGACGACCTCGACACGTTACGTCCGCAAGTGAATATGCTAACCGAATCGCTCGGCAGTGCGACAGTCGCCGAAATAATAGCCGACGGCAGAATCTCGCCCGGCGGCTGCGTTGTCGAAACGTCGCTCGGAGTAATTGACCAAGAGATTGAATCACGTTTGGAACGGATACTGGCGGAGTTAGTGTAGCGGTTTTATTTTGGATTTTTAACAGTCGGCTCGCGGCATACAAAAACAAATATGAAGATAGAAACACAAATTGACGCGATAATGCCTGCCTGTATAACCGGCAGCGTTGTTCAAACCGACGGTATGAAAATTACGGCGGCTGGTTTTCCCGCGCCTGTCGGCGCGATTGCGGCGATTGAGCGAATGGGCAACGACATACTGCGGGCGGAGGTTGTCGGTTTCAAAGACAACGCGACATTGTTATATCCGTTCGGCGACATATCCGGTGTGCGGCGCGGCAACAAGGTTCGGATGTTGCGTACTGTTCCCTGGATTCGTGTTGGTAACGAACTACTCGGTCGTGTCATTGACGCGGAAGGAAACGTCATCGACGACGGTTTGCAACCGTTACTGACTGACCGTGTCGTTTGTCACAACAACGCCCCCGACCCGTGCAGCCGCCCGCGAATCAACGATGTTCTCTCGACAGGAGTACGTTCGATAGACGGAATGTTCACGTGCGGCAAAGGGCAGCGGCTCGGTATTTTCGCAGGCAGCGGTGTCGGGAAAAGTGTCACGCTCGGTATGATGGCACGTTACACGAACGCGGATATAATAGTAATCGGTTTGATAGGCGAACGCGGGCGCGAGGTGAACGACTTCATCGAACGCGACCTCGGTAAAGAGGGCTTGGCGAAGAGCGTTGTTGTAGTTTCGACATCGAACGATCCCGCGATTTTACGTGTACGCGCACCAATGACAACACTCGCTATCGCGGAATATTTTCGCGACCAGGGTAAGGACGTTTTGTTGTTGATGGACTCGCTAACACGTTTCGCGCTCGCACAGAAGGAAATCGGATTGGCAGCGGGTGAGCCGCCGACGACACGCGGTTTACCGCCGTCTGTATTTGCGATGTTACCGCGATTGGTTGAACGGGCGGGACGTTCGGAACGTGGAAGTATAACGGCGTTCTTCACGGTGTTGGTAGAGGGCGACGATATGAACGACCCGATTGGCGATACGGTTCGCGGTTTACTGGACGGGCATATATGGTTGTCAAGAAAGTTGAGTACAGGCGGACATTATCCGGCGATTGACCCGATTGAAAGTATAAGCCGTTTGATGCCGGACATTTGCGGGACTGACCACTTGAAAGCGTCACGTGAAGTGCGCCGCCTGCTCTCGATTTATCGTGAGAATGAAGACCTGATTTCAATCGGAGCATACAGAAAAGGCAACAATCCAGACATAGACCGGGCAATACAAATGAGACCGTCAATAATGCAATACTTGCAACAACCGATAGAAGAACACGCGTTATTCGACGAGACGGTGAAAAGAATGTGTGAGTTAGTAGCGTAAAATTTTAGATTTGTTTGTAGAATCAAAAATTGAAAGTTAAATAATTTTCAAACAATTATCCTTCCCCATTATGTCTCACTTCAAATTTCGTTTTGAAACACTGCTCCACTTACGTGAGAACGCGCTCAACTGGCAGCGTGCGGAATTCGCGAAAGCACTTGAAGCGTTGACGATACTCGAAGACACGTTGAAGAAAACGCAGGAAGAAATAGCGGCGGCAACGATTAACGGACGCGAGATGATGCAAAGCGGTAAGATTGATATACAGTATTTGTTGGGATTACGCCGTCACGAGTCGTACTTGCAAGGTGTCGTCGGACAGACGAAAATGCAAATAGAATCGGTTAGTGAGGAAGTAGAAAAACGTAGGCAGGCGGTTATGGAAGCGAACCGTAAAAAGAAGGCACTCGAAATGCTCAAAGAGAAACAACAAAGCCGTGCGGCTGCGGACGAACAGCGTGCGGAGATGAAACAAATGGACGAAACCGCGTCGATACGAACGGCGAGAAATATGATGGAGGCACTCAACGATGCTTGATAAAATTTTAAGAATCAGCGGCGTTTTCACGTTGTACTTTTGTACGAGTTTACTGTTCGCGTTCGCGTTACTTGGTACGTACCTGATGTTCGCGTGGAAGATTGACAGTACGAAGATGAACCGTATGTTAGCGTTGGCGCAAGGTTACGACGTTATGGAACACGAACGCCGTGTACAGGAAGAAGTTGAGAAGCGTATCGCCGACTTGACATCGGAACAGGTGTTAAATCTCCGTGCGGAACGGTTGCGGAACGAGGAGTTTATGCGAGACCAAAACTCCGGCGGCAGCGAGATAATTATTTCGGAGGGAAGAAAGATAGGAGACGAAATCAAGGAGTTGACAACGCAGCGTAGAAACTTTGAACAGCGTCTCATCGACTTAAAAAAGCAAGCGGAAGAGGCAGGTTTTCAAAGTGAAACGCAAATGATAGCAAAGATGAATCCCGAACTCGCGAAGCAGGCGTTGCTGAAAATTTTGAAGATGACCGGCGGTGTCGAACGTGTAATTATGATGTTTCGCGGAATGGACGTAAGTGACCGGCGGAAGATAATAGCGAAGTTTCAGGAAGAGCCGGAACTAGACGAGTTAGTAAAAGTCTTACAAAAAATTGGTGACGGCGAACCGGAAGCAACGCTGATAGACGACGCGAAAAAAGCGTTACCAGCAACAAACCAATAACAATGTCAATCGTAACACCCGATTCAAGTACGCCGTTATACGTGTTGCCGAAAAACGCATCGGCGGACACGCTCGGTCGCGCACTATTCGCGGAGCAATTAGGTCGCATGATGTCTGACGGTTTACTTAAACCAAACGAAAACATTACACGTGACCGTACAAAACAAATCGCAGCCGAATCAATACGTGAACGTAACGTAACAAATCAAAAATTAGCGTCGAAAAACGCGGTTGATAACTTATTACAGGAACGCCAAAACACAAAAACTGCAAACCAAGACCTGGCCGACAAAAACATCGAAAAACAACAGCGGACAGAACAAAGAACCCAAGCCCGTCTAACAAAAAATCAAACAGAAAGAAACGATAATCAACTCAGAGAAAACGTCAGCGAAAACAAATTAACAGAGTCCAGTCCGATAAACAACGCGGTGAACAACGAACTGAATAATGTTTTACCGATGGTTTACAAACCATTGGTGCCGCAGCAGACAACGTTAGCGAACGCGGTAAACAGTAACTCGCTGGCGCAAAACATTCAAACACAACCAACCGCGATAAACCCGTTATCGCAAGTGCAATCAATGCAAACGACAGCAGTACCGCAACCAATAATTGTACCGCCCCAGCAATCTTGGCAAATTCCGCAAACACCGCAACAAAGTATAGCGGTGACAATTTTCAGTACGAACGGAAAATCAAAAGACGACGAAAACTGCGATGATAGCGACACAATCGAAAAAGAGTCAGAACAAAAGTCAAAAAAGAAAACAAAAAAAATGGGGTTGTTCAGTGAACTATTACAATCAACGTTACCCCCGCAAACCGAACGAACACGTCCGCGTCAGGGTACCCAACGTTCAATCAACGGAGAACAAGTAATCCAGACAAGCATCCAACCACAGCAAAAAACAGAACAACAACCCCAAAACGCTTCGTCAAACAATATCCAAAATGAAAACAATGACGACAACAGAAAGCAGCGGGAAGAGCGAATAACATTCATACGCCGTGTAGCGGCAGCGATGCAATCCGCCGCGCAGCAAAACGGAATAATAAAAATCCGTATGCACCCGGAAGTACTTGGCAGCGTAATGTTAAGAGCAAAGATGAAAGAAAACCGAATAACAGCACACCTGTTTGTTGAGTCGGAAGACGCAAAAAGGTTGTTGTTAGAAAATATGCCGGAACTAGAATCAAACCTGTCAAAACAAGGAGTAACGATAGAGGAGTTTAAGGTTCAAATATTTTTCCGCGGGGATTGATATACAGAACGCGATATTCATACCTGCCTTTTAAGATATTTACATTTTGAATACATAATTACGATTCTTCGCGTGACGATTGTCGTCAGCGTGAGTAAACCATTTAACAAGTAAGGAAACTTATTACTATGTCCGCAATTTACGATTATGCCGCATCAACATCCAGTTCGTCCACGACATCGAAAACGGGTGACGCGATGAATAACTTAACCACGTCAGACTTTTTAGCGATGATGGTAGCCGAGTTACAAAACCAAGACCCAATGAGTCCGATGGAGAACGCCGACATTCTCAATCAGATAAACCAGATTCGTTCAATCACATCGAGCGATAAACTTTCGACAACGCTGGAAAGTGTAGCGTTAGGACAATCGTTCGTATCGGCATCAAGTCTGATAGGCAAAACGATAACGGGAAAAAGTGAAGCCGGAGCGGAAGTAACTGGAGCGGTTGACCGCGTAGTGTTTGAAAACGGGGTGCCAAGCATTTACGTAGGCGACGCAATAGTAAAACTAGAAAACATAACAGCAATCAAAAATACGTAGAATTTTTTTGGGGTGAGGGTGTGTAAAAAGTTTGTAGGTATATTTTGGCAGGGTATTCTATTGACAATCCCACGGGGCATTGTCGCAAAAAGTGGGGTGGTTATACAAAACCTACAAAAAGTTTACACACCCGATAGTCTGAAAAAATTTTTATCTGTATTGACACGCAGGTGTTTTGGCTTATAATATACAATTTGAAGTTGCGAACAGTTCGCAACTTCGCAACGAACACACCAAAACTTTTCACGAAAGGAAAGACAAATGACAGACTTTGTAAAAACACAAATTAACACAATTTACCAAATGTTAAAATGGGGGGGGGGGCGCAGTTTGCGGTAAATGCCGCGTTTTCTCTTCTCGTTCGGCTTTTACTTTGGTTGAACTTCTTGTTGTTATCGCCATTATTGGCGTTCTAATCGCTTTGCTCTTGCCTGCTGTGCAAGCCGCCCGTGAGGCGGCGCGACGAATGGCTTGTACAAACAAACTAAAACAGATTGTCCTTGCGGCTCATAACTACAACGATGTTCACAATGCGTTACCGGCACTTCGTGCCGGTACTCCCCGAAATAAACCCGGAAACGTTCTTGACCGTTTGAACATTCGTTTTGCTTTGTTGCCGTTTCTGGAACAAACCGCCTTTCACGATCAGGGTAACGAAGCAACTACCCATTGTGCTGATGGTGCTGCCGGTTCCGTTTGGAGAACTACCATTGATGCGTATCTTTGTCCAAGCGACGGCGGCGATGTGAATCCGAGTGGGGCGGTTGGTGCCGCTAATTATTACTTCTTCATCAGCGACAGAATTCACTATCCCTATACGTCTGGTTCTTTCACCAGTTATTCGATGTGCAGCGGTGTTTTCGCGAGTATGTATTGGACACAACTCGCCGCAATCGCAGACGGCACGAGCAACACGATGGGAATGTCGGAAGGTGTAAGGGCTGCCGAACCGCGCGGGTTTGGCTCTTGTGTTACGGCAACATCGTTTGCGATGCCTGCGGACGTAACGCCGTTGTTCAATCGTTCGACGAAACAATACGTTTCAACAACCGGACTTACCGCCGCCCCGTTGAGAGGTTATCGTGCGTGGGATGGCGTGTTATTATTTACTGCTGTGATGGCAGCGGCACCGCCAAACAGTGTTCTTGTCGCAACCTCATCAGCACACACGAGCGGTCAATTTCTTCTCTCGCCGACATCATTCCATTCGGGCGGAGTGAATGTTGCAATGATGGACGGTTCTATTCGTTTCATTTCTGACACGATTAACGTCGGCAACCAGTCGGCGGGGTATTGGGGTTACCCCAATTACACAAACCCAAGCCCGTATGGTGTTTGGGGCGGGCTGGTTACAAAGGCGGGCAGCGAATCGGTTTCGTTTTAGCCAGCATAAAGTTACCACAACTAACAGGAGATTTATTATGAAACGTTTTATAATTTTGGTTTTGATTTGCTGCGTACTTGCAATATCTGCCGCGTGTAATAGGCGACCTGACCGAGGTACGATTCCGACGACAGTTACGGTCAAGTACAATGGCGAGCCGGTCTATGAGGCGGTGGTGGTTTTTATGGCTGCGGACAACTTCGCAAACGGTTTGACGAACAAATCCGGCATCGCGAAAATGTCAACGTTCGAGGACGGGGACGGTTGTATCCCGAATACTTACACGGTGATAATTAAGAAAGACGAACTTGTCGAAGAGTTAGACCCAAACAAACCTGCGGGCGAAAACGTAATCAGTTCAAAGACGGTTTTTCACGTACCGCAAAAATACGGCGAATCCGCAAAATCGGGTTTGACGGCGGTGGTTGAGAAAGACGGGAAGAACAATTTTGTGTTTGAACTCGTGGATTAGGGGGCTATTGTATTGCCACGCCGATTGCAAGGTCATTTTTTACAGGTAGGTAAGGATAAGGGTAGTTTTTTATATTAGACTTGTTCGGAAACGTGAAAATAGAGAAAATAGGCATTTTGGTTAAGCAGAATATCCCGCATTTTTCAACAATTACAACGACTCGTTTTAGTTTCCGAACAAGTCTATTCTATCCTTAACTAACCTTAACTATCTGTGAAAAATGAGAGTGTAAAAATAAATGGGAGATTTTATTTTCGATTAAATGCAATAATTCACCAGTCGAGTAGGCGAGAGACACCTCGCCTACTCGACTGGTGAAAAACCTATTACAATGGGGTCCACACTTATTTTTCCTCCCTGAACTGACAAACCGTGTCCGCGCGGGGTTGTTTTTTTATTGGTTACGATATAGAATTGTTGTTTTTGGTAATCGTTTTATAGGGCACTATCATTAACAACACAGATGACAACTTCACCATCAACTAAACCATCTTGGTATGACAGCCCGCTTATGCGTGCTGTACGTCGGGAACCGACGGCGCGAGTACCGGTTTGGCTTATGCGGCAGGCGGGGCGTTATATGGCGGAGTATCGTGATGTCAGGAAGAATATCGGATTCGTTGAACTATGCAAAACGCCTCGTCTCGCCGCTGATGTTATGTTGACTGCGGTTGACAAACTTGGTGTTGACGCTGCGATAATTTTTTCCGACATACTACTTGTTCTCGAACCGATGGGGATGTCTCTTACCTTTTCGGCGGGTGACGGTCCTGTGCTTGAACATCCGTTACGGACGCCGTCCGATGTCGAACGTATCACCGAACTTGCCGACGTTTCGCCGCTGCAATTTGTGTTCGACGTTGTTACCGAAACACGCTGCGGACTCGACCAACGTTTGCCGCTCATCGGGTTTTCCGGCGCACCATTCACGCTCGCCGGTTATATGATTGAAGGCGGCGGCAGCAACCAGTTTCTCGAAACGAAACGGTTTATGTATCGTTATCCCGATGCGTGGGAAAAGTTGATGGGGAAGTTGACCAACTCGCTCGCTCGCTATCTTCGCGGTCAAGTTGATGCTGGCGCGCAGGTTGTACAGATATTCGATAGTTGGGTTGGTTGCCTTTCGTGCGGTGATTATTCACGTTACGTTTTACCAGCAACGAAGCAACTCATCGCCCAACTGCGCGACATACCAACGATTTATTTTGGCACAGGTAATCCTGAATTGTTGACATTGATGAAGCAAGCGGGCAGCAGCGTTATCGGCGTTGATTGGCGGATAGACATCGCGGCAGCTTGCGAACGGCTCGGTAACGACGTGGCGATACAAGGTAATCTTGACCCGGCGATTTTGTTGTCTGAACCGGAAATTGTACGTAACAAAACGCTAAACATATTGCGAAAAATAAATGGTCGCGACGGTTACATTTTCAATTTAGGTCACGGCATATTACCGCAAACACCGGTAGAGAATGTAGTGACGCTGGTGGAGACGGTTCACGGGTATAACGTTCGGAGTTAGTCATCATTTACAACATACAAACTATGCTATACAACATATACATATCATTCTTACTCTTTCTCGCCATCGCCGCGATAAGTCCGGCATTACTATTCTTCTACGAGAAACTCAAACTCCGTTCCGTGTGTATTTCGCGGCGAATTGCGTCGCATTTTCGTAACGTTAGTCGCGGCGAACTGTTCATCATCTCGCGTGAGTTTCCGCGTAACGTTCACAGTGAACTGTATCGCGAGTTACAGAAGTACTTTGCCGAACGTTCCGGTGTGTTCGCAACTGGTGTTGAACCGACATATCAGGAACACGCGGTTTGTATGCTTGATTGCATTGTCGAAAGCAAGCGGCGGATGGTGCCGATAACGTTTCACAAAATCGGTAACGGTAAATTCGCAACATCGAGTTACGCGAAAAACTGTCTGTGGTTGTGGAACGAAAGCGGAACTCCAGTCGCAATACTGTTGTCACGAACGCCGAGCGAACGGTTTGTGCCGTGTATCGAAATCGCTGTCCCGAAAAATTCCTCCGTCATTCCCGAACTCGAATCGCTCATCGAAACACTTGAAAAACGGTACTCGTCGGCAATCGGCGAATACGTGTTGTCGGTCATGGCTCGTCATTTCGGCAATATCGACCAAACGAATTTGTTCGTCGTGACACGCGAGTTCCCAAAACGTTTTCATTGCGAACTGTATCTCGAATTACAACAAATGCTGAGCGAACGCGAAGTCATCCGCGCGTCAGGTATCGAACTCGGCTACGGTGACACGGTTTCGATTAACGCATGTCTGGTCGAGGAGCATAAACAATTCACACCGTTTGAATATGTCGAGATTGACGTTGGTGACGAAAAGCCGATTCAGTGCGTAAAAGACGGGCTTTGGTTGCTGGTTGAACAGAGTGAACCGATGGCGTTGTTGCTTTCGCCGGGTGGTGAAAACAGCAAGGCGGGGTCGATATTGATTGAGATTGCAGTACCGAAAAACTCCGTTGCGGCGGGCGAAACGGAAGTGATGATGAAGCGGCTTGAAGACGCGGTCAAGCGGAGTGCGATATACCGTAACAAAGTTTTGTCGCTTGAAACGTCGGAAAGTATTTTCTCCGGTCAGTCGATTGGTCTGAAAGTTTTGCGTATTAAACCAGTCGAACGTGAACAACTAATCTTGCCCGAAAAAACGATTACGTTACTTGAACGTAACTTGTTCGACTTCGCGAGACAACGTGAACAATTACGTAATCTAGGTTTGCAAACGAAGAAGGGATTGTTGTTCTACGGACCGCCCGGCACCGGAAAAACGCACACACTTCACTTCATCATTACACGTTTGAAAAACGAATATACAACGTTCATTTTGGCGGCGGAACAAGTTTCTTTGCTGGACGAATACTGTAAACTAGCACGGCTCTTGCAACCGTCAATGATAATAATTGAAGACGTTGACATCATAGCCCGCGAACGTGACCACTCAACAAGCGAACCGTTGCTCAACAGATTGCTAAACGAGATGGACGGCTTGGGTGAAGACGCGGACGTGCTGTTCCTGCTAACAACGAACCGACCGGAGGAATTGGAAGACGCGTTGCGAAACCGTCCCGGAAGAATTGACCAGGCGATAGAGTTTCCGAAGCCGGACACGGAAGGAAGAAAAAAACTGACGTTGCTCTACGCACAAAATTTGGAAATCCCAACGGACGTAGTAGAAGCAATAGCAAAAAACACAGAAGGAGCGAGTGCGGCATTTATGAAGGAACTGATAAGACGTTCAACGCAATTCTTATTTGAAAGAGATGATACCTCAACAAAACTGCAAGAATCCGACTGGAAAAATGCGTTAGACGAAATGCTGACAGGAAGTAATTTCGGAGTTTTGAAATTGAATGAGCAGGAGAAATTTATATTGTGAGAGCGGTTAGGTAACATTGATAAATTCAAATGAAAAACTATACTTGTTATGATACTTCCTATTTTCTTTTTTATATGATTTGATTCTGTTAATAGTATTGATTGTTACAAAAAATACCAATAACGTTTCCCAAAACGCGACAAACATTCCGTCAAATTGTTTTCTGTTGTCAATTATCACTGCGCCAAGATTTGCAAAAAAACGTGGGCGATGGCCGAAATCTGTGTTAGAATTTTATATGGGGTGATTTTGTAAACTTACAGAAAACAAATTTTTACTCCTACGGAATTGCCGTCGGCAGTGTCTGACGGCACTGTCCCGTTCCGAATGCACCCAACAATTTTTCAACAATGTTTTACAAAGGAGACAAATAATGTCAATTCGATTACTATCAGTGTTTTTGATTGCAATGTGTCTGCAATTTTTTACGGGCAGTACCATTGCCCAGCCGTTCAATTCGCAGACGACAGTGTTTGTCGAAGCGGAATCGTTTGAGAACAAGGGAGGTTGGGTTGTTGACCAGCAGTTTATCGACTCAATGGGGTCGTCAATTCTCCTCGCTCACGGTATGGGCGAGCCGGTAAACAACGCTCAAACAACTATCAAGTTTCCGAAAGCAGGAAGGTATAACCTGTTTGTCCGCACACGAAACTGGGTTGCTCCTTGGACAAAAGAATATGCGCCCGGACGTTTCCAACTGATAATCGACGGCAAAATATACCCGACAACATTCGGTACGGAAGGTGACGCATGGCACTGGCAACGCGGAAAAGAACCGGTTGCTATAACTGCAGACCATCTTGACAAGACACTCGAACTGTTGGATTTGAGCGGTTTTGACGGACGTGTTGACGCAATTTGTTTATCGTGTGACGAAAATTTTATGCCGCCGAATGATATTAAAGTATTGAAAAAATATCGGCGTGAGGCACTTCGGCTGCCGGATATTACACCCGACGCGGAAGGCGGCGCGTTCGATATTGTTGTCGTAGGCGGCGGAATTGCGGGAACGTGCGCGGCGATTTCGGCGGCACGATTGGGTTTGAATGTTGCGTTGATTCAAGACCGTCCGCTCGTCGGCGGTAACAATAGTTCCGAAATTCGCGTACATTTACAAGGGCGAATCAATCTGCCGCCGTATCCGAATCTCGGTAATCTTGTTGCGCAGATGAATCATCGCCGCGACGGAAACGCGATGCCCGCCGATTATTATGAAGATGAGAAGAAGATGAATTTACTCGCGGCGGAAACTGGTGTCAAAACGTTTTTCTGTACGCACGCTATCGGTGTCGAAATGAACGGGAACAAAATCGCCGCAGTGATTGGTAAACATACCGAGACCGGTAAAGAGTTACGCTTTGCGGCTCCGCTGTTCGCTGACTGTACGGGTGACGGTACAGTCGGTTACTATGCCGGAGCGGATTGGCGAATGGGACGCGAATCGAAAGCGGAAACCGGCGAATCGCTCGCACCCGAAATTGCGGACAAGATGACAATGGGAGCGTCGGTACAATGGTACTCGGTCGATACGGATAACGCGACGAAATTTCCGCAGTTGGGTTGGGCGATTCAGTTCAATCATCAAACGGCAAAACCGATGCTCAAAGGCGATTGGGATTGGGAAACCGGTTTGAATCTTGACCAGATTTGGGATTTCGAGAGAATCCGCGACCACGGATTGCGGGCGGCTTACGGTCATTGGGCGTATATGAAAAATCAGGCGGGGGGCGATTGGACTGAACGTGTGAAAAATCGTAAACTCGGTTGGGTCGCGTTCATATCGGGGAAACGTGAATCGCGGCGCTTACTTGGCGACGTGATTTTGCAAGAGCAAGATATTGTTGGACAACGTGAGTGGACGGATGCTTGTGTAACGACAACTTGGACAATTGACCTACACTATCCGACAGACAAAAACGCGAAGGATTATCCGGGCGAGGAATTTATGACAGTTGCCCGACACAAGCAGATTACTCCGTATGCGATTCCGTACCGTTGTTTGTACTCACGAAACATCGGGAATCTTTTTATGGCGGGACGTGACATCAGTGTGACGCACGTTGCGCTCGGTACAATCCGCGTACAGCGTACCGGCGGTATGATGGGCGAAGTTGTCGGTATGGCAGCGTCACTTTGTAAGAAGCACAATACAACACCGCGTGGTGTTTATCAGTCGCACCTCGACGAATTAAAATCGTTGATGGAAGAAGGTGTTGCACCGCCGGCGGTTCCGCGAAGCGGTCTGAAAACATCGCAACCGTCTTGGCTGAAAAACGCCGGAAAGAATTTTGCCCGCTGCGCAAAAGTTACGGTATCGAGTGTTCATTCAAGCGGTCTTTATCCAGCGACTAATGTCAATGACGGAATTTACGACCTCGCGAACAATGCCGCGCGTTGGGTCAGTGATAAGAACGACACGCAACATTGGGTTACGTTTGAGTGGGAAAAACCGGTCAAAATCAACGCTGTTCGGATTATCAGCGGTCAGGCGGGAGACGGTTCACCAAAAACGCCGATCAACGATTTTGTGTTACAAAGAACCAGCGACGCGAACAAGTGGGACAATATCGAAGAGACAGTTGTAATCGGTAACGAGCAATGCGATTTCGGTTGTAAATTCCCAAAAACGGAAGTCAAGCAATTGCGGCTGCTAATAACAACAACGCCGGAAAATATCGCCCGAATCTGGGATGTTGAGTTCTATTGTTTGGAATGAGTAAAATCTGTGTGTTATCGCATTGTTAAAAAGTTCACGTGAATCGAAGCAACACACCATTGCCGTCGGCTTCAGCCGACGGAGTGTCACGAGTAAACCTTATTTGGAAAAACAAATTAATACTTTTCGTTTTTTCAAATTAGGTTTGCCCGCGGCGTTTGGGAGAAAATTTCAATCGTGTTCGTTATATGTTCGTTTCCGTCCCAGCGGCAGCAGCACCGATGATACCGCGAGTTCGGTTAGTATCGATATCATACGTTGTACAGCCGCCACGACCAGTGCGATAGTTTCTGGTGTCAGGTCGTTGTTGCTGGTTAGTTGTTGTGTCGCGAGCGCGGCAAAGTAGAACGTTAGAAGTTGTGCCAACGCCCAGTCACGAACACCGATTCCGCCTGGCATCATCGCGAGGAATCCCAAAACAGTTGACAACGCAACCGCCGCTGTGAATCGCGGTAAATGTTCGGTTAGCGAACCGGTTTCAAAACCAAGTCCCCGAATAGATGCCCAAAGACAACAGCCGAGCAAAATCCATGTCACACACATCAAACACCAACCGTAAGCAAGCGACAACAGATTAATGTTTTGTAGTTTTTCGTCAATGTCCGCCGCCGTCTTACTGATTTTTATCCGCTTCGTTACCGCACGAAAAACAGGTGGATAAATCGGTAACGCAGTCACGACCATCATAGCAATCGCGGCAAGAACGAGCATCGTATGTTGTTCGTTCTCACGAAACCAGACCAGAATTATCGCCGCAGAAATAAATCCACCAACCGCCATCATCAATAAAGTCTCAAAGAAAACCGCGATACTGGCAAACGTAGCACTGACACGCTCGCTCTTCACCAATCCCGCCCGCAACAAAACTACAACTGCTTTGCCCGGTACATACTTGCCAAGATGTCCGATGTAATAAGCCCGAAGCGTAGTAAGCACCGCCGGACGCTGCCCGAGCCGCCGCATTATAAAAAACCAAAACGCACAAGGCGGCAAGTAAGCAACCGCATACAACACCCCCGACAACAACAACCAACCATAATGAAAATCCCATGTATGCTTCGACAACTCACCCCACGACTTGTTCAACTCCTTATAAACCCAAATCGCAACCAGTGCGAGAATAACAATCTTGAAGACAAAAACAATATGCTTTTTATATTTTGACATTTGAACCGTCGGGGGTTAGAAGTGTTTTGAGGTTAAATCAAAACAAAAGAATAACGCAAGGTGTACAAAATGTCAAGTGTGTGTTTGGGGTAGAATTATACTGGTAACGGTTGAAAATTGATAATTGTTCACGGGAAAAGCACCGTTTTCGTCGGTTAAAACCGAAGGCAATAAATAATAATAGACTTGTTCGTAAACGTGAGAATAGGAAAAATAAGTGTTTTGGTTAAGCAAAATATTCCGCATTTTTCAACAATTCCAACGCCCCGTTTTAGTTTCCGAACAAGTCTAATAAATAACATTGCCGTCGGCTGCAGCCGACGGAAACGGGGACGCGACTGAAGACGTTGTGCAATACGTGTTAGTTACCTTTATTTTTCACCTTTAAACCAAAAGTTCCTTCTAATAACTTGCCGAGATTTTAATAGTCAGTATAATGAAAACACTTTCATTGTACCAACTATTAATTTCTCGGCAAGTTATTAGAGGGACCCCGTAGTTAAAAAGCATAATTCACTTCCCACCTCTCAACAAATTCAAAATCGGTCGCGGTCTCGGCGCACATTTTACAACCGATGCGGTTTCGCGTATCGTCAACTTCTGAATCCACACCTCGCTGCCGTGATCTTGTACCATAATATGACCGCTCTCAATCGCACCGAAATCTAACGTCTCGTTAAACTTACTATCCGCGAGGCGTTTCTTCCAATCTGCCGAACCGACACAAATATCGACAACCTTCACGCCGTTGAGATAGTGAACGATATGTCTGCCGTTGACAATCACCCGCGACTTATTAACTTCTCCGTATGGCTTCACAACATTCTTATTCGATGGCGGAATAATATCGTACAACGCCCCTGATTCGTGCTTTGGGCGTTTACCTTCACCGTTATTCGCGTCGTCGAGAAATTGGTACTCGCAACCAAGCCAGCCGCCCTTGCTGTACTTATCAAACTTGTATTTAATACCAGAATTACCGCCCTTCGCAATCGACCATTCAAAATCCATCACAAAATTTTTATACGTCTTAACAGTCATAATGTCGCCTGCGTTCGACTTACGGTGCAGCACACCATCAACAATTTCCCAACCGTTATTGACTGGTTTGCCGTCAATTTTAGTCCAGCCGTCAAACGACCCGTCAGCACTAATCAACGAAACTGGCTGCGTACAATTAATCGCCGTCGGCTTAATAATTCGATGCCCGTTAAAACCAACGGCAAAAACACTCACCTCAAAAAACAACAGAAACAAAAAGGTTACAACACAAATTTGACTACGCATCATTAGGTACTCCAAAAGGTTAGGAAGTAAAAACAAAACAAAAATTACTAATCGCGACTCTCTACGTCTGCCTGTTAAAATAGACAAACTGCGAAGATTTATCGGTTAATTCAAAAATTATATCTCACATTGAATCTTTATAAAACCCCTATCCAAAAACAGATGCCCGAATTATCAATACAATCAAAAAATAACCCATACCACCCACACAACCCGACCTGACAATAACAGTCACGAAAAACAAACAACCGACCAAGAAACTAATCAAGCGAACTCAAATCACGGACGAAAACGTTAAGAAACGCCGAGCAGTGGCCGGTATCAAAGTTTTTATGAACGTCAACAAAACCTAAATGCAAACCTTTAATTCTTCAAAACGTCTATCCGTAATAATTCCCTATTTTCCAGGTGACCATCTGGAAACGTTTGAGGGAACGCTGGTTTCTGTCTTGGAATCATTATCCGGCAGTACTGAAATTTTGGTTCTCGACGCACAAGGTTATGAAGACACATGGAACATAAAAGACGAAGGTGTCCGTTTCATATCGTTACCGACCGGTACAACAGAAGTAACAGGTATGAATGTCGGCATACGTCACGCACTCGGCGAAATCATTCACCCGCTTCGGGCAGGTGCGCGTGTCTGCGGCGGTTGGCTAGACGAGGTAATGCCGCACTTTGAAAACCGCAACGTTGCAACTGTTATTCCAATGCTTGTTGACCCGCTTTGGCAAAAGGTGGTAACAATTGGAGTTCAACTACGTCTGAACGGACAAATTCGCGAAGTTCGCCGTTACAAACAGTTTCTAAAAAACAACCTGACGTTTGCCCCGCACGTAGGAGCCGCGTTCTTCCGACGCTCTTTGCTGGAAAAATTAGGTTACTTCGATACATCGTTCACGCTGCAAAATGCGTACTTGGATTACTCGCTGCTAACAAAATTATTCGAGTACGAAACGTCAGTAGAGTCGGACTGTTGCATTTCACTAATGACGGAACGCTCCGTGGCAGACAAACCAACGTTCGCCGCCGGTGTTGAGGAAGAGCGTCTGTTCCAACGTTGGATAGACCGTTTCAATCGAAAGTCCACGTGTTCGCACTTATCGTTCATCAATACAGAATTTTGCAGACATCTACCGTCGCCCGGAGCGTTCACGCAACTAGCGGGACGGCTAACAACAATGATGTCAAACTACGACCGAAAGGAACACAAAGAGAAATGCGAAGCAATGAAAAAACTCTTCGCAACAGTGCCACCGCAACAAATAACGCTGGAAGAAAAAGAAATCACAGAACAACCGCATCCAGTAGCGGCGTAGATACATAGAATTGTTTTACACCAAACACGATTGAAATTTGTTTGTGTCGTGATATAGCCGTGACTAGACCCCAATTTGGATAAACAAATGATAACCCTCTGCTTACCGATAAATTTGTAAAATAAGGTTTCTTATTCATTAAACCTTCGTAGGAAAGTTATATTTTTTTGTTTCTCCAAATTAGGTTTGTTTACGGCTGTATCGCGGTACAAACAAATTTCAATCGTGTTTGGTGTAAAACCGGTTTAGCTGTTCTGCTTTATTCCTCTTTCACTTCCAAACCGAGTAACGGTTGACGGTCATCCGTGTCTTTTACAAACCGAATTGCT
>JAITST010000145.1 GCA_031287585.1 Planctomycetaceae bacterium
AAAGGTCGTAAATTTCGTTATTGGAATCGGATACCGTCGAAGCAAGCGATGATTGATGATTGAAGCGCGGGCGAGAATACACGAACTAACGAATGACAATGTTCCTAAAACGTCAAAGTTAACGTCCATTCAAGTTGCCTGAAGGGACGAGTTGGTATCAACTGGTGTACAAAACGCTTGGAGTGTACCAAATAAAAGGACTAACCGTGAATGCTAAAAATGAGTACATCAATGGAATCTGGATGTGGGAAATCTGCAAGTCCGGTTTGAAGAGGGGCAAGGAATGCCTCGACTACTCGAATGGTGAATTATTGTATTTAATCGAAAATAAAATCCCCCATTTATTTTACACACCCTTTTAACCACAAACATTCACGTCTTGGTAATTTATTCCGATTTTGCCGATTTTGCTAATTATTTCGATTACGTAATGTCGATAGCGTTTGATGACAGGTTAAATTCGCCGGTTTACCAATTCACAAAATCCCCAAAATGTCAACGATAATTCGTTTTACCCAGCTCATAATAATTTGCGTGACGTTTATCGCGGTTGGTTCGCCCGTGCTTTTTGCACAGATGAACGGCTCGTTGACGTTACGGACTAATGGTATCTTTTTGAGTATGCCGGAACAGAATTTGTTTGTACTCAATCGTTTGTCAACACACCAACCTAGCCGTTGGGAAAGTCTTGGTATGCGTTACGGCGGTGGTTTTAACGATATTTCCACCGAAAATATTCCAACTGAATTTATAAATCCCGCTACACAACTTCCGAACGTCAACGTTCCGCCGCTTCCGGCGACGGACGTTAGTATTGAACAGTTAATCGAAGAGTTGGAACAGGAATCGCGGGAGTCACTCGTTCGCGGACAAGTCGGAAACTATCCGGGCAACAATTCACTCGCGCTCACAATTCTTCACAGCGACAACTCAACCGGTACAGACAAGAACTCCATTGGCTACGGAATTTCCGCAACCGGATTTATGCTCAGCGGCGACCTGATGCGTAGTATTTCGTCGCGAGTCGGACTTTTCGGCGGTTATTACTCATCGCTATTGAACCAGAAAAACGCAGGCAGCATTGACGCTAACGACTATCAGTTCGGAGGTTATTATCAGGAACAGATTAACGATACCGACTTACGTTGTTGGATAACTTACGCTCATCAAACGTTGGAGTCAAAACGCTACGACAACGCAAGCCGCTACGACGGTAGCACCGAAGGTGACTCGCTCTCGTTCGGCGGCGAGTTTAGCAAAACGTTTTCGCTCACCGCACGGATGTTTTTGAAACCGTATTTCGCGTGCGACCAGCATTACGGTTGGCAGTTTGGTTACGAAGAAAACGAATCACAAACGGGCGGTACGTCGGTTTACGGTGCGTTGAAATATGGACGGCTGCACATGGCTCAATCGTTTGTGCGAGTCGGTGCGAACGTGAAGTATGAATCATTTAATTGGCTAACGGCAGCGTTCGGGATTCAGTACGCTTACTTGTTCGCTGGTGAATCGAATCCTTATTCAACCGCAACACAAATCAGCACCCCCGCGAACAGTTGGCACGTCAAAGGCGCAGACGTAGGAAGCGACTTTCTAAACTTCACAAGTTCGTTGCAGTGTTCAGTAGGTAAAGCGCGTAACCGTTACGTTTACGGAAACTACGATGTACAAATGTCAATGAACAGAACGGTACAAGTTTTTTCGTTAGGTTACATCGAAAAATTTTAGTTTGATTTTGAAAGACTAAATCATTATGAAACACAGAATACATTCAAGCCGTGTCTTGTTGACCGGTGCGTCGTCGGGAATTGGTAACGCACTTGCACGTCTTTTGGCTGCGAAAGGTGCGGACATTGTTGTCACCGCGCGCCGTGAAAAATTACTGGATGAGTTAATTGCTGGTGTCCACCGCGATAATCCCGAGTACGGTAACGGCAGCCGTAAAATCGTTTCGATAGCAGGCGACATCTGCGACAGTGAAGTGCGAAAACGTTGTATAACAGTTGCGCAGGAACAACTGGGCGGTGTTGACATTCTAATCAACAACGCTGGTGTAGGCGCGACCGCACTCGCGATGGAAACACCAGACGAAATTTTCCGGCGGATGATGGAAGTAAACTATTTCTCGCTGATTCAGATGACACAAGCGGCGTTTCCGTTGCTGCAAGAATCAGCATCGAACAAGGAACGTCAGAACGACGGCATTTGTCCGATTGTAATCAACATTGGTTCGATAGTTGGTTTACGCGGTGTTCCGCATTATTCGGCGTATGGAGCGTCGAAGTTTGCGGTGACGTGTTTTAGTGATGTGTTACGGGCGGAGTTTGCGGCAAAAAAAATTGATGTCCTTCACGTAAGCCCCGGAACAACACAGACAGAGTTTTTCGATTCATTGTTGATGTCTGGCAGCGTACCGGATTTCCCGATACATCCAAAGGTAACGGCAGAATACGTAGCGAAAAAAATAATCCGAGCAATCGAACGCGGTAAACACAGAATAATCCCGTACATACCTGCGGTAGTTCTTGCTCTGATACAAAGGTTCTCGCCGCGGCTAACGGATACAATAATGGAGCGGTACGTGCAAAAACATCAGTAGAAAAAAAGTTGGTAGGGAAAAAGTCGGGGCGACAGGATTTGAACCTGCGGCTTCCTGCTCCCAAAGCAGGCGCGCTACCAGGCTGCGCCACGCCCCGTCAAAAAACAGAGACACCATTATACAGGACAACCCAATAAGTAAAACGGGGGGCTACCCACTTTTTGAAAATTTCGGGCGCACAAAATTATTTTCACAACGCGGCGTGACGGCAAACAAATATGAACGTACTCACTTCAACATATCAGCGGAATTTTTGGCACGGATAAATGTAGAAAACGAAGACCAAAAACCGTGTTCTCTACCCAATACCCGGCTTGCGTTGAGTTGTAACAGTTTGCCGCGGATTTCCGGCGTGATTGCGTTTCGCGGAACTCCGACGTAGCCGAGTGCTTCGCGTCTGGGTCCTATCAACCCGTACATTAGCGGGTAGAAATGTAATGTCGAGTCGTTCGGGTTATAGTGAACTGTCACTTTATCCGAGGCGGTAAACACGTTTCCAAACTTACTCTTTGGCAATACCCAAACCGCATCGAATGCCGGTGCTAGTAACGCAACATTTATTCTCGGCGGTTTTTTACCGCTTGTTGTTGGTTCGTTTGTTGAAAGTTCTTGGACGGCACTACAAACTACTCTCGCACCAAAACTGAATCCGACCAGCGTGACTTTTTGCTCGCTCGGCAACTCGCGTATGAATGCCGCAAGGACTTTTCCCTGCTCGTCAGAACGCGCTGCTTTAATTAATGCGTCTATGCGAATGCGCTGATTTTCACGTTCCGAACGCCAACTCCAGAATAACGATGTATACCTATCGTTGTTAATACGGGAAAATTTCCTCGCGTATTGCAGACAATCAGATTTGGACATCCAGTTTCCGGGAACGACTACCACGAGCGTCTTCTCGTTGGTGATTCCGATACCGTCGAGTGACACTTTTTCAATTGTTTTGCCGCCGACTTTCCTATAATCTATCTTCGTCAGGTCTGGTTCGGAAGACAAAATCCCACGCGTATCCGCGAAAAACACGTCCGCCGCAAATGTTTCCACAGCCGTTACAATCAGTACAAACGGTAGAATTAAAGTTACAAGCAGTGTTGTCAGTTTGATACGCAAATTTTGAAAAGTTGTTGTAATCATTTTAATCCTCATAATGTTGTGTATTTTTTGGATTTTAACTAACCAAATCAATCCGCATTCTTTTATTATAGAACAAATTTTCAGTTTTGCGTAGTCACGGGGAAAATTTTTTCGCAAACGATGAATTGTTTTACACAATCAAACACCTGCGTATCTTGCAACTTGCCAAAATATGTGTAGAATGTTTCGGTTGTTGTAATTGGCTTTTGTTGCCGTTTACTTTTTTGCTTTTCATAACCAACATAAAACAACTATGCAATACCGTTCATTTACCAAAGACAATCTTCAAGTTTCCGCACTCGGCTTTGGCTGTATGCGTTTTCCGTGTCTCACGTCCGGCAAACCCGACCGGCGGGAATCAGTTCGTATGATTCATTATGCAATCGAAAACGGTGTCAACTATTTCGACACCGCATATCCGTATCACGACGGCATTAGTGAAGAAATCGTTGGTAAGGCGTTGGCTGGCAAGCGCCGTGAGAAAGTTTTGCTTGCTACAAAATTTCCCACTTGGGAAGCGACATCACAGAATAAACTCGACAAGATTCTCAACGAGCAACTCACCAAACTACAAACCGACCACGTCGATATGTATATGTTGCACTGTCTCCAAAAATCTCTGATGCCAAACGTTGAAAAGTACAACCTAATCGGTTGGCTTGAAAAAAAACGGAAACAAGGCAAAATCCGTTACATCGGTTTCTCGTTCCACGACGAACTTTCGCTGTTCAAAGAAATCGTCGATATGTACAAATGGGACTTTTGCCAGATACAATATAATTACGTCGGTGAAGAAGTTCAGGCGGGAACGGCGGGTTTACAGTATGCAGCTTCACACGGTCTTTCGGTGATAATTATGGAGCCGTTGCTCGGCGGTGCATTGGCAAAACCGAACGGAAAGTTGACTGACATCTGGGCGAAAAGCAAATATAATCCGGTTGACCTTGCGTTACGTTGGCTCTGGAACAAACCGGAAGTAGGGATTGTTTTGAGCGGAATGTCGTCAATGGAGCAGGTCGCGGACAACATCGCTTACGCCGACAAAGCGAAAGTAAATTCGCTGACAAAGACAGAACAAGCGTTCATCGCGAAAGCACAAAACACATATCAAAAAATGATGCCGGTACGTTGTACGAAGTGTAAGTATTGTATCCCGTGTCCGTTCGGAGTTGATATACCGACAAACTTCGCACTCTACAACGATGCGGTAGCCGCGCCAGCAGCCAAGACGCTCGGTCATAATCTCTACGTGATGATGTCAACCGAATCGCGAGCGAATAACTGCAAAGTGTGCGGGGCGTGCGAGAAAAAATGTCCGCAACATTTACCGATAAGCAAACGGCTTAAAGATGCGGCGAAGTTGTTAGGATAGTTCCCGTTCACGGGCTGACAATCTAACAACAAAAAACGCAGAGAGAGTAGTAGTCCAGCAAGGACAAAACTTTATTAGCCGTAGTTTTTTGCCTACGGCGGATAGTTACAAAACGATTATCACAATGTCATTCCCCAAATTTTACGTTATCACATTATTCATATCGCTCTGTCAAGCATTATCGGCACAAGTGGAGATAAACGCGCAATCACAGTTGCGAGTTGCTTGCGAACGTGCTTTGCCATCCGTTGTCACTATCGAAACGCGGATTCAGTCGCCGTCAGAACGTACTTCTCAACGGAAACGCATTATTAGCGAGACCGGTATCGGGTTCGCTTTGATGTGCGGAAAACAAACGGCGATTGTTACCAATTATCACGTTGTCGCAAACGTACCGTTAAACTCAATTTTGTTGACGTTACACGATTTGCAGTTCACGCGACCAACAAAAATTATCGCGAGTGAAGAGTTCGATGTCGCGGTATTGCTAACCGATACCGAGTTAATTCCGGTTACAATCGGCGACAGCGATACTGTCGAAGTTACCGACGCGGTTTTGTCGATTGGAAATCCGTTTGGGTTGCGTGAGTCGGTGTCGGCGGGGATTATCAGTGCGAAGAATCGGTTGAGTTTGCCGAGCGGAAATCAGAAGTTGCCGCTACAAGGTTTCTTCCAAACAGACGCACAAATAAATCCGGGCAACAGCGGCGGTCCGCTTCTGACAACCGACGGGAAGGTTATCGGGATGGTAACAGCAATCGCGTCTGCTGGCGGACAAAACGAGGGCATTGCGTTCGCTATTCCGATAAACAGCATCGTGAAGATAGCGACGCAACTGCTTGAAAACGGTTTCGTTGTCCGCCCGCAAATCGGACTGGAATTGGACACGGACTTCGACCTTGAAGCCCGCATAAAAGCCGGTTTTCGCCGTATTGTAGGTACGCGGGTAAAGAACGTGGTACCAAACGGAGCGGCATACGCGGCAGGAATGTTATCCGGCGACATCATAACCCACGTTGGTAAAACTGAAGTATTAAGTGACGAACATTTCATCCAACTGGTAGCACGTTCGGCGGTAGGCAGCAAACTGGATATTGAAATAATCCGCAAAGGTCAGATGTTACGATGTCAACCAACCGTATCGTCGATAAACGTGCAAGGAAAAGTAACGTTGCCGGAGTGAACGGTTAGTAAAAGAGAGAATTAGATTACTTCACTTATCGCAAGGCGAACGGAATATAAGTTTCGCAAATTCTCACCCGCTCAATAGATTAAGCGGAATTTTCAGAAGTTGCCTGCCGTCAATTGACAAATTGCGTATATCTGGGATAATTGTTGATTACTTGATGAGGGGCGTAGAATTTTCAACTCGTGTACGGTTTGAAAATTTACGCACCGCGTCATTCATAACTTTGTTAATTTTTTTCGTTATAACATAGAGGATACTTGCGTGCCTGAACATACCATTACTGAAAAAGACGATCCGAGAATAAAATTTTTGGAAGACAAACTAGAAGACGAACGGTCTGCCAGAGAAATTATAACGTTCTTGGCGACAAGTCTTGCTATGCCCTGCGGCGCGGATGCCGACGACGTTATGACTAATACGTTGGAATTTATCGGCTACCGCGCGGGGGTTGACCGTGTTTTTGTTTCGTCAATCAATCGCAACAACGCCGAAAAACTTTTTGAATGGCATAGTCCGTCGCTTGTACCAAAAGCATTACATTTGGAAGACAAACTGGTTCCATTCGAGTCGATGATTTTCGGACCCGCTTGCAGCAATAGCCGCAGTTTGTTAATTGACCGGTACTCAACTTGGGATCACTTACCACCGGCGTATATTGAATGGTTTGAGAAGAGCGGGGCAACATCGGCGATGTTTTCGTTCTACGGAAGCCAGTCCGATTCGGAAGGACTAATCGTGTTCGAGAAGCACGGCGATAACTACGAATGGACACCAGCACGCCGCGAACTGATTCAAACGATTGTAAACTTGCTAGGCAGTTATCACCGCCGTCTTCGTGCTGATACCGAGTTACGCGAGTCCGAACAGTTTCTCAAAATGGCACAGGCAGCCGCCGGACTTGTTTGTTGGGAAATAAAAGTTGGGCAGTATATTCGGGTGTTCGGCAATTATTTCGGTACGATTCAAGTAACCGACCGTATCTACGAAATCACGTGGGCAGATGCATTCAACATTTACGTTCCGCCGTATGATGAACGTGTTCGCGCGGTTGTTGAAAACGCGTGGCGGACTGGTGAGCCGTTCGTTATGGAAGCGATGGTTAAGGACGGTGCTGGTGCTGAAATTTGGGTTGAGGTGCGAGCGCAGGGAAAAATCGGTACGGAGAACGAGACACGAATATACGGTATAACGCAAGACGTTGACTCACGAAAACGAATTGAGCGGAAACTGCGGGATGTCAACGCAAAACTCGACGATATGGCGCGGCGCGACGTTCTGACGGGACTGCTGAACAAACGCGAGTTTACGAAAGATATTCAAAACTTGTGTACGGTTTTTGAACGTATCAAACGACCGTTGAGTATGGTAATGATGGACATTGACCACTTCAAGTTGTTCAATGATTCGTATGGTCACTTGACGGGTGACGATTGTTTACGTCAGGTTGGTCAAACGCTTGCGATGAGTTTGATGCGTGATGCGGATAGTGCGTATCGTTACGGCGGCGAAGAGTTTGCACTGATTCTACCGGACACGGGTGCGGAAGGGGCAATGCAGGTAGCGGAAAAGATGCGAATGCAAATTGCCTCGTTAAACATTCCGCACACAAAAAACACCGCAGCCGATCACGTAACGGCATCGTTCGGAGTAGCGACCACGTCCCCAGATGAAGCAGCCAAACCAAACGACCTGATAGCAAGAGCCGATGCCGCCCTCTACAAAGCAAAAAAAGAAGGAAGAAACCGAGCCGTAGCAGCCGCGTCAGACGAAACGCCAGCGGAGTAAACGAACACGTCTGGTTGCTTGCGGGAATGGTCGAAAATTGTTTGTGTTGTGATGTGATGTATTCGTAACCAAAATGTTGGTTATGAATCATTGAACGTATACCACGAATCGTTACCCCGCATGTGGTAAACTCTTGATAACCCCGTGCTAGCGCCAATAGTATCTACAAAAATGTTTTGCGGTTGCGTGGATTTGCGAAAATGGTTAAGATTAACAGCATGCGTTTCATTTTGATTTTAACTTTAATTTTGGTGACAAGCGTCGCACAAATCGTTTCTGGATGATAGTCGGTCAATCGATGCAACATTATCAGCGTATTGCTGCGGGACAGTCCATTCCGGCAAGTGCGAGTTCCGGTTTCGCCGCGACGCAGGGTGTCTGGCGATTTCTAGCGAACCAGCACATCACCCCTCAACTTCTCGTTGCTCCGTTGCGGGCAAAAAAAGCCAGCAGGATTTCCGGCGGTTGTACCTTGCAATATCACAATTACCAAAGACGGAAAACCAATCGACAACGTGGTAGTGATGCTCACTCCGACCGCCGGAGGCGGCGAATGGATTTGTTCTGGAACAACCGGTTCAAACGGTGTTGCCGAAGTGACGACAATGGTGTCGTCTTACACCGCGAAAGGAGCACCGGAAGCGGAATTGAAGGTATTTCTCTCAAGACCAATTGATATTGACTACAGTGTTTCGCAGGAAGAGGCAATAAAAATGTCCGAGTCGGAAGCCGCAAAACTCAAACAGGAGACCGACAAAAAAATCGAAGCGGCGCGAGTCATTCCCGAAATTTTCGAATCCATCGCGACAACACCGCTGAAAATCGTCGT
>JAITST010000167.1 GCA_031287585.1 Planctomycetaceae bacterium
AACATATTTTGAATTTCTTGCCGATTTCAACGAATTAAAAAAACAGAAAGGCAGTGATGGTTCGTTTGTGTTTGGCAAATTTTATCCTATATTTTCCGACAAGTATGAGGAAGGTGGAACTGCGAAAGGTGACTACTTTCACCAAGATTTGTTGGTGGCTCGCCGCATTTTTGAAAACAAGCCGGAAAAACATATTGACGTTGGTTCTCGTGTTGATGGTTTTGTCGCACATGTTGCAAGTTTTAGAGAGATACACGTTATTGATATTCGTGAGTTGGATAACAAAACGAAAAACATAGTGTTTCTCCAACAAAATTATATGGCTAACTTGAAGGAAGGGTTGATAGAATCTTGTGATTCGTTGTCGTGTCTTCATGCGTTGGAACATTTTGGTTTGGGTAGATATGGCGATCCTATTAATTACAATGGTCACATAATTGGTTTGGATAATCTTTATAAAACACTGAAAGTTGGTGGTAAATTTTATCTTTCTGTTCCGTGTGGTATGCCGCAGAGAATTCAGTTTCATGCGCATAGAATATTCACTATAAAATATCTGTTGAAGTTATTTGAAAACAAATATCGAATTGACCATTTCTCATACGTTGACTTCAAGGGCGACTTGCGTGAAGATGTAACTCTCGATGAAAATGGTATTGAAACAAATTTTTCTTTAGAACATCGCCAGCAGTACATATTAGCAATATTTGAAATGACTAAACTGTAATTACCTACCACCTTCAAATGCGTCACATAGCAATCATAATGGATGGTAACGGTCGTTGGGCTGAACGGCGTGGTTTGCCGCGTTACGAGGGACATCGGCGCGGTAGCGAGATTGTGCGTGTTATTACTGAAGAGTGCGCCGAACTTGGACTTGAATATCTTACGCTTTACTGTCTTTCCAGCGAGAACTGGAAACGTCCGAAAGCCGAAATTGATTTTTTGATGGAGTTACTCAAAAGTTATCTCATCAGCGAGCGACCACGTTTGCAGAAGAATAATATGCGGCTGTCGATTATCGGTTCCCGCGCGAACTTGCCGAGCGATGTTATCGCGGAAATGAACACGAGCATTGCTGAAACGGCATCGAATACCGGTTTGAATCTTTGTCTTGCTATTAACTATGGTAGCCGTCAGGAAATTGTCGAATCGGTACGGCGTATTGTGAACGATTTTCTACCGAACGGCTCGCACGCGGATAGTGACCCGAACAATGTTATCACAGAACAGTTTTTCGAGCAGTATCTATACACCGCAAATATGCCCGAACCTGATTTGCTAATACGCACTGCCGGTGAAATGCGATTGAGTAATTTCCTGTTGTGGCAACTGAGTTACGCGGAGTTTTGGGTAACGCAAACGCTGTGGCCTGATTTTACGACTGAGTTGTTGAGAGAAGCAATTGATGATTTTGGTAAACGGGAACGTCGGTTCGGGGCTATTCTTAATTCGTAATTGTATCCATATTTTAACCACAATGTGCGCGGCGGAACGCGGAGAAACAACTTCCACAATTATTCTCTCCGTGTTTTCTGCGGTTAAAAAACATAAATTGGTTGTCTCACACCGTCGGCAGAAACACGCTCGATTTATACGAATCCGCCGTGAAATAAAACTCTCCGCTTTGCATTTCGTTTTCAACAATTTCCGCCGCGTGATAAATCGCTTCCGTTAACGTGTTGTGGACGTTTGGGTCGCCTATTCTTTCCCACAGTCCGAATCGTTTTATTACCGACAGCGGTTGCGGTCTAATGCCGGAAAACAGAATAGTCGTGTTTCCTTCCTGCGCTCGAGACAACAATTCTTCAAAGGCGTGTAGTCCGCTAATGTCCATCGCCGGCACACCTCTCATTCTTAATACCAACACACGCACTGCTTTGTCGTCTATCGCACCTTGAAACTTGCCAATCGTTCCGAAGAAAAACGGTCCGTTCAAATCGTATGCCCGTACACCATCCGGTATGTCGAACAGTTGCAGCGTCGTCTTGTCTTCGTCCGGGTCTGCGTCGCTTATGTTGAATAGCCGGTTCGATATGTTACCGGTTGTGAACATCTGTTCCATCCGGTGCATAAACATAAAACACGCGAGTATCAAACCAACCGGAATCGCAATCGTCAAGTCGAGAAACACCGTCAGCAGAAACGTTATCATCATAACCGCGATGTCGCTCTTTGGTGCGCGGAACATCCGTATGAACACCGGATACTGACTCATATTTATCGCGACAGAAATCAGAATCCCCGCAAGTACCGGCATCGGAATCGCCGCCGCGTAATTCCCGAAAAGCAGCACGATGAGCAGCAATACGACCGCATGAATCATTCCCGCAATCGGTGTACGCCCGCCGTTACGAATGTTCGTTGCCGTTCGTGCGATTGCCCCTGTGCTGGGTATCCCGCCGAAAAACGGTGTTACAATGTTAGCGATACCCTGTGCGATTAACTCCGTGTTAGAACGGTGACGTGTACCGGTCATACTGTCCGCGACAACCGCCGACAACAACGATTCAATCGCACCGAGCAACGCAATCGTAATCGCCGCGCGGACAATCGCGTTCGCGTTTGACCAGTTGACAACCGGCATCGTAAATACCGGCAAGCCCAAGTCGAGCGAAATACGTTCGCCGCCGTAAGGTTGCCCGATAGTATCAACCGGCAAATGTAAGACGTAAACGAGCAGTGTACCGACGACAACTGCGACAAGCGAGCCGGGAATACGTGTCACAAACAGCGGTGTCGCGAAAACGATAATCACAGTCAGAACCGACAAGCCGCACGCATACCAGTTTATCGTACCGCCGTGGCTTGCAAGCATTATGATTTTGTCAACAAACTCACCCGGCAATTTCTCGCCTTCGAGGTTTATACCGAAAAACATTTGTACCTGCGATACCGCAATTACAACCGCGATACCCGACGTAAACCCAAGCGTGACCGGATACGGGATATACTTGATGAGCGTACCCATTCCGGTCAAACCCATCAGAACGAGGATAATGCCGGCAAGTATCGTAGCACAGATAAGCCCTTCAATTCCCTGTTCGGAAACAATACCGAACACAATAACAATGAACGCGCCGGTAGGACCGCCGATTTGTACATTGCTGCCGCCGAGCAAAGAAATGATGAAACCGGCAATGATAGCGGTATAAAGTCCAGCCCGTACAGATTCGGTACCCGAGCCGAGCGAAGCCACACCAAACGCAATCGCGAGCGGCAAAGCAACGATACCAACAATGATACCAGCAACCAAATCATTGAAAAAAGTCCGCCACGAATAACCGTCGTGATAAATGGAAAACAACTGCGGACGAAAAACACCGGAAAGAAAGTGAAGTAATTTTTGAGTCATCGAAAGTGAAAAGAAAAAACCTGCAAACCGCAGGCAAGCCGAAAGAACACAACGTTCAATCAAACAGAATATTCTGACACCTTTTCAATATAATAATAGGGGGAGTAGGAATTTTTTTGATTATTGTCAGAATTTCGTCGGAAAAAATTATCATCGCTAACCGGTCACGATTGAATTTTGTGAGTTAAAATTGCAAACGAAAATTACACTTGACCGATTACAAATAATCACGAATCGGTTTGAAGAGAGAGAGAATCGCCTACGGTTTGGTTCCAGCATAAACGATTTCGACTTTTTGTACGTCGGCATTGATTCCATCCAATATGCGACCTGTACCTGTTGTGTCATAACGCAAGTCCTTACACCACACTCTGACATTATACTTGGCTTTACCGTCCACAAGTTCTCCAATACCATCAGTACTTCCACTGACATTGAAACAGTAAGTGTCAAAAGTACCGGTAACACCGATGACGTTCGGCAGGAATAATATCTTTGTGCCCTTGGGAATAGGGATGCCGTGTGAGTCATTTAAATACATATCAAAACCGCTAGTACCGTCACCGTGATTTCGGGGATTATTAACCCGATAAGAACAGTCACAATAAAAAGTTTTTGAGGCAATTTCCTTTTGTTTTTCCTCGATGTCTGCCTTGACTTTTGCTACGGTATCATTGGCTTTCCTTATAGCATCATCATCAAATTGTTTGACATTGCTGCGTTCCAAACTTGCAGCATACAATTTGGCTTTCAAATCATTACTTCCATAACGAACGAAATCTCGCAGTGCGTAATGATCATGTAGTGCGTAATGATCAGCCTCGAAACCGCTCGCTCGGATCGCCACGTTCAGATTAATCTCCTTGTTCAAATTAACGGCTTCTACCAACTCACCAACTCCGAAGTTTTGTAACGCTCCTTTGCGGACAGGCGGTGGTCCCGGTTGTTTAGGCACGAACATTAGCCTATTGAAATTGGGTTCGATTCTGTTTCCATTTTTTCCGGTTATGGTTAACTTCACCGTGTGAGTAAATTGGATCTCAATGTCGGTAGAGTCGCTTAATATCTCATCATAAAACTTCATCGCACCGCGTTTATTATCATCGCCAACTAAACCGATAAATCCTATATCCTTCCGAAACTTTGATACAGTGGGGCATTTATTAGTAATTGTTCCTTTAACCTGACCGTTTTCACAGGTTAAAGAAAAAGGATATTGATATGGTATCTGCTCTCCTCGGTCTGATGGGCAGTAAAACGTTAGCGTTCCGTCAATCGTATTTACTTTGGCATTGTTGTTATTAAACTCAATGCTAATGTTCATCTTAAATCCTCCATTGAATCCATAAGTACCTTCGTATTTTTTCCCCTCTCCGCAGAAAGCGTTAAAATTATCTATCGGAACTTGCAATACCTCTCTTTGATACTCTGCTAACTGCCGTTGATAGTCCGCTTCCTCCTCCGCCGCCTCTCGTTCTCGTTCTTTTTTTATTTCA
>JAITST010000243.1 GCA_031287585.1 Planctomycetaceae bacterium
GGAAAGTTCTGATGTGAAAGCAGGTACGTTCAACCAGTCATGGTGGATATCAACACCATTGTCATAAAACGCGAGAAAACTATTTGTATCTTCATGGGAAATTTTCGTTCCGTCAGTAAAAATACCGTTTTCGCCAATATAGATATTGAAAACAACACCCGCTGCACTCGCAAGCCCGCCGCCATTGCTGCTGTAAATGTCCCCGCCATCGTTTATGCTGTAATCGAACCAGTAACCTGGGCTGCCGTTAAGATATGGTTTCAGTGCCACCGTAACATCCGCCTTGACGGTGCTGGCAAACAGCACCAAAAACACAATGAGGCAACTCCTCAAAACCACAGACCTTCCGTTTAGCGAGTTCCTGATTTTGCGGAGTTTGCTGTTTTGAAATAACATATTTTTAGAGGTTGCCATGAGTGAGTGAGTGAGTACACGAAAAATGGTGTCGCGTTTCACGGCTTGCTTTCTTTGTTAAAACCGGAGTAATAGTTATAACCGGTATAATCGGCAACTCATCCGGCAAACTTTAATAATCGTTTTTTGAAGTGAAGCCGAAAAAAATTGCGCCAACCGGAATGGTTTTTCAGACGGGATTAACAAGATAATGTACAATAATTTCTGCCACGAATGCACGAATCAATACGAATCATTCGTTGTCAATTCGTGTATTCGTGGCAAAATAAGAGGTTACGGAACAAGTCTAATAAACAAAAACATTGCCGCTTGGCGCGCCAACCGGAATAAAAAAACGCTCATCCAGCGTCAACTTTCAAGCGTTTCGCCGGACAAGAGCGATTGATAAATCTTCCCGACCTTTTGCTGATGATAACGCCTCACCTTTCGGCATATCCAAAAAGCAACCGGCGTTAAAACAAAACAGCCAGCAGCGAAAATCCACGACCAATGGGTGTCCGGCTCAATGCCCATTTGACGAATATACTCTTGCACATACACATGGATTGCCGCAACCAAACCGACTATCGGCAAGCCCCGCGTTATCACGAAATAGAAAACTTCATCAAAAATTGAAGTTATCACACAATATTTTGCGGCAACGTAACGTTTTCGTCTTTCTTCCTGCAAAGCAAGAAGCGGTTCGATGTTGATCGGAAACGGCTACAAGAGTTCAACGAGTTTATTGAGAAACGGCAGAATCGGCGTATATTCCGTATGTTCCGATTTCGTTACCCAAGTGGCGATGACCAATGGAACAGTGCCGGTTTCAAAAATAATCTGTTTTTTTCGGGCATCGTATTGAACGGTGTGAACATCTGACCACGCCGCGAATCGAGCCGGACTTTTGCCGAAACGATGGTGAATACCGTGTGAAGTGATAACCCAACGCCCAAGAAAACCTCGTGAACAATCACGGTGTAATCTGATACCGGCTACACTGATTACAAGACAGGGAATTGCAATGAGTGGACAACATATCAAACATGTCGTAACAAGTACCGCAACCACCTCGAGAATTGATGATGCTGGACGTGAGTCATCAAGTTGGCGCAAGAGTACAAATCCGATGATGCCGAGAATACCGAGTAAAAAACTCAATCCGAACGCCAACCGGAATTCGTACTGTTGTTTTTTCAGATACGACTCGACCGTTTCATCGGGCTTGTTCCCGGCGTTGTGATAACGCCGCTTGGCAAAAAAGGAATCGGGCATATCCCTTCGTGAGACCATAATATTGTAAAGTATAATTCAGATGGCTTCTTCATTCTCCATCATCGTATTCTATCACAATAGAGCGGATTTTCAATCGCCAACCGAACTTGTTTTTCATAAAAACTTTTTCTCAAGGGTGTGTAAACTTTAGTGGGGGATTTTGTTTTCAACTAAATGGCACAAAAAATGCCGTGTCCGAGTAACATAACAAAATAATGCCCTAAATCCTTGTTAACTTATTTTGATGCGATGGTAGCGAGCAAATTTAACGCCAAATGGATCCCCCACTAAGTTTTACACACCCAATAAAGTCAATAAAAGATTTTTAACAAAAAACGCCGGTTGGCGCGTGTTCGCAAAAATGAGAGGGAGCAATTCCTTTCGGTTGTTACGATATTTTTTCAATGGATGCTTTCAAACCGCACGGTCTTTGGAATAAAGGATTTGTCGCATTACTCGTTACGCAGTTCACGGTTGCGTTTAACGACAACCGGGTCATCTGTATTGTTCTGCGCTGCCGATGCTGCGTCTCTTTGGTTGAATCGACCAGATGGGGTTGGCGCGGGCGGCAGCGGTGCCGCAGGTTGTATCGGCGAAAACATCTGTTGTGCCATTCCCGCAAAAACACTTCCAGCAGCCATTCCCATACCAAGTCCCGCTCCGGCAGCGGCGATTCCGCCAGCCCCCGGATTAGCGGCAACTGTACCGAGTATATTGGCGGCTTGCTGTCTGCCCCAATCGTTGCCGAGCGTATCCATCACGCCTCTGTCCGCCTGCGCATTACGCATTTTAGCAATGGCATCCATTCCGATTTCATCATAGCGGCGGCGCAGCATATCGTCATCAATGTCAATCGCGGCAATCGAAAACTTAATCATTTTCAAGCCGTAATCCTCGAATGTTTCGCCGAGAAACGATTCGACGGCTTGGGCAAATTCTTCAATCCGCGACTCGATACCGAGAAGTTCGGTCTGTGTTTCATTGAGAGCGCGGGTAACGGCGGCTTTTATCTTGCCTTGAAATTCGTTGGCGAAATAATCGTCCAATAATTCCTGCGACGTTAAAGCGGCGATGTTGTTTCCAACCAATTTCGTTAGGAACTTTTGCGGGTTACCGACTTGAATTTTGTATGCTCCCCTTGTCTTGAGTTTCGTCGCGATTCCAAGCAGTTTATCCCGGACTTGAATCGGAGACGATGTTCCCCAGAGAACTTCAACACTATGCGTCTTGCGGACGAAATACACAACGCAGTTAAACGTGCTGATTCCGCCGGAGAACCAATTACGCAGCCGGCTGATAACCGGATAATTCTCGGTGGAGAGTTTATAGTTGCCGTTCTCAAAAACCTGCTCAATCACGCCGCCCTTGATAAAAACCGCTTCTTCGCCGGGCATAACGATGAGCGTCGAGTTGGTGTTAAAGTCCTCTTCCGGCTGGCACCAGATAAGAAGATTACCGGGACCGGAATTTTTGATAACATCAACCCAATGCTTTTTGCCGCCAACATAAGCGGCTTCGTTGGGATTTCTGCCGAATAGTGCCATTGTGTTATTCTCTTCTATTTACCTGTTGTTTTCGTCTTGCGGCTTTTGCGTTGCCAAACCATTGTCCAAATAATCTTGCCAGGGATGTTCTTGCCCAAGCGTCATGTATTGTGTTCCTCCGCCTTCTTGTCCATTGGCAGCGGCAGTTGTACCAGCCCAGACCATTTGATCTCGTGTTGTTGTTATTATGGATTCTTCATAGTCAGATTCATTACCGGGCAATCCTCTGTCCCCAAACGGCGTACCAACCGGTGCGGCAAAAGTCCCAAGCGGCTTACCCGGCTCGTGTAAAATACTCAATTCGCTTCCTGCCGGTCGTATTTCCAGATGTCCCGTATTTCCCTCATAACCCCAATTCGGTGCCTCGCTTCCATCGGAATAAATGCGATTACCATCCTCCGTTGTGTGGTATCCCGTTTCCGGTTTATTCAAGTCCTCACCGGATATCTCGGACGTATTTTCCGTGTTGGTATTCACATCACCGGTGTTTTCTACGGTTTCAGTATTCAAATCAACGCCGCCATCACCCGCAAGGTCGCCGCCGAAATCGGCACCAGTATCGTATCCGATAATGTTTTCAAATTCCGCTCTGCCGCCGCCAATATCAAATACTCTGCCCATTATACATTGCCTCCGATACTTGATAAAGTTGCTCTAAACGTTGCATCAGAAATGTTAATCTTCGTTCCGTATCGAATCCGTCTCAATAAATGAAGTTCAACGCAGGCAAGCAGCCGCATATCAAACGGTTCGTCGTTCAATTCATTTTTCACTAACGGTGTCATTTGTTGAAAAACGTCTTTGACAATCTGCGAATCCGCACTGTCTTTCTTAAAATGTTTCACAAAAATACGCCGTGCAATTTCACGTCCTAATATCCGCTTACTGTAATCGCAATCTTGCGAACATAACCGGCAATAGGCGCATTCAGGATACGAACGAAGTTTGTCCTGCCGTGTATTCCAATACGTTGATAAATTTTTAATACTTTCATCGGACAGCGCAATGCTGATGTTGTTCGCTAACCGGTAGTCCTCGGTTTTGATTTCTTCCGGTTCGTCCAGTTTGCCGAAAAACAAAAACGCTTCGCCCGGCTTTAATTTTGCAAGCCGCAATTTTTGCGTATCGTTCATATTGGAACTATCCGCAAATATCTGTTTATCGTTTGCTTCTACCAAGCGGAACGCAAGTTTAATATCGGTCAACGCCACAACATCCGTTGTTACTTTGCGCGGCGACTGGTCGGCAATCACAATTCCAACGCCGTAAGAACGGATTTCCGCAAGCATCCGTTTTACCAATCCCTGGGCTATCGCACTCGGCTTTGCTTCGCCTTCACCTGCATTGGTATCCGCATCGAGCAAAACGTGCGCCTCTTCCAGCAGAATCACATTACGCAAATTGCCGTCGCCGACGTAATTGCTGTTCACATACGATAACACCGAAAGCAATAACAGAGAAATGATAAGCGACTTCTGGTCGCTGTTTTCGATTGCCGCAAGTTCAATCACCGTCGGTTTCGTCAGCAAATCCTCTATCGGTATCGAAAAATAATTATCGAACAGATTCACTAATCCTTGCAAACGAACCAACCCAGCACGTCCGATATTTTTTGCATCGCCGGTGTATCCGATTTCGTCGAACGTTTCCTCGAAACACTTGATAAAGTCGGCGATGTTAAAAACTCTTCCTTTATTATCGCTTGTGTAAGTATCGAGCCAGCGAAAATCCGAATAACAGTTATTGACCGTTTCCTCGAAGATTTTATCGAGCGGTGCCGTCATTGAAACCGCCGCCGCAAACGCCGTTTTTAGTACCGATTTATAGGTTTCCAGTTTGACATTTTTCGGCGGAACAAACGGATTAAAAACAAACGGCGAAATAAAATTCTTGCCCGGCGTAAATATCTGTAAATCGGGAATACTCTGTACCAATGCCCTGTATTCATTTTTGGCGGGTTCAATCACCAAAAACGGTATCTGATGTTCTTTCCACAGCCGGTCAAGCAAACTGACCGAAAACGTCGTTTTACCCGAACCCGGTGTTCCGACAATCAACAAGTGTTTTGTCAAGTCCTTCAGCGAAATACCGATAGTGTCGCCGCGTGATGATGACTTTAATGTTCCGACAGTCATATCGCCGCCGCCGACAACGTTATCGGTGTAAGTGCGGCTCGCTTTGCCCGATTCATTGACGGTAAGTCCCGCATAGACGGTATCGCTGCCGATGGGAAGCCGGAAAAATTCGGACGCTTCTTCCGCCGTGATGATATACGGCAAGGAATAAAAAGCGTTGAGATTCAACCCCGCGTTCCAGACGGATTGACTTCTGTCCGTGCCGAGTATCACCTCATGCACTGCCCACGGAAGCGGATAGAAATTATCATCTTTCCGTACATCGGCAGCGGAAAGAGAGATGATACGCAGTTCGCTGCTGTTGTTTAATTGTGCGAGTATTCTCGCCGTAATCGTGTTTGTACCGGTTGGCGCGCCATAGACAATGATATTGAACGCAAACTGCGCCGTATTTTTGTTGTGAGAATAATACTTGTATGTTTCCGCGTGTTTCTCTGCCAAAGCAAAACTGATATGTCCGACGCTCTGGTCAATAATTCCTTTGGAAAGCGTCGCAAGCATTTGTGCGTTTCCATCGACAGCCGCCGCTTCGTCGGCTGAATAGGTAACGGGTATCAGTTGAAAAGAAACTGCGCAATCGGGGTAATCAATCAGCGAACTGACCACGCGGCTGAGATCGTTTTCCGTAACGGGAAGCCGGTCAAACGCGAAGCAATGCGGCACAAGATGATTCTGTAAAACTTCCAGCCGTTCGTTTTTGACGACTGCTTTGACGGATTGATGATTGATTTTTCGGATTCGGGAAACCAGTTCGCCGATAGGAACATCCCGATAGCCGTATTTCCCGAAGTCAAGCGTCGCCTTACAAATCCGCATGAGCGGCGTGATTGTACTTTCAATTTCCGCATCGTTACTCCCGACGGCACGGATGATAATGTGCAGCGTGATTGATGCCTTGTAGGGCTGATTTTTAACCTCCTGCGTTGTCCATAAAATTTCAAGCGAAATATCACGGCAGCCGTTAGAAGCGTTTTTATAATTTTGAAAAACTTCCGAAAGCAGACGTGCCATATCCTGCTTGTATTCGGTGTCGATGTTGGCAGAGCGTTTTTGAAGAATCGACAAATGAGGCACAGTCGTAACCTCGACCGCACCCAAGCCGGCGCGTTCGCCGTTAGCGAGTTCAACGGTTGAAATCGGAAATTTTTCGTTGGTCATATTGTCATTCTCCAATGGGCTTCTATTATTCCTTATAGAACTTCCGGGCGTGAAACTCCCAAAATTCCGAATAACTGTTGAACATCTGTCGGTGACAGCCCTGATGTTTTTGCATCTGCCAGTTTTTGCCGATAGTTCGGCGAGGTATTCAAGGATTTTCGCTCAAAATAATCGTATTTGATGTATGCCCAAAAGTAATGATAGATTCCTTTTGGTTCTATTGCTAATGCGGCATTGATGTACTCCTCTATTTTGTTGATGTCCGACCGTTGAGCCAAAAATGCTTTTTTCCCTTTCAACAAACATATTGCGGCATAAAAAAACGTCTCCGAATTGTCAAAGTTGTCTTCCATTGCCTTCTCGAAAGCACTTAACGATTTATCGTACAGTTTTAGTTTCAGGTAACATGCCGCAACGGAAAAGTTCAAATCGTTGGCATTGGGTTCGATTTGTAACGCTTCTCGATAGGTTGCCGCATACTGATTGAGCATCGGCATCGGCATATCTTTGACGCTGTTGAACGTTGATATGACAACGGGCTGCTTGCAAAATTTGCATTTCGTCGTCCCAATATCTGCCGGTCCGCCGCAACCTCGGCAGGACAGGTCAACGGTTTGGATTACCATAGTCGAATTCGCCTTTTGCTAATCATATGTTTTATACTGAACGCGGTTGAAGTTTGTAATATTTTTGAGTGATCATAGTAGGCGGTAACGAAGCAGTACTCCGCGCAGTTACGCAGTGTTAACTTTACCCAGCGTAACTCCGTCGGAGTACTGACTACGTTATCGCCTGTTATATGTGACCAATTTTCAACCGTTGTCAGTATGTAAGGTTTCGTGTTCCGTTTCTGATTACCGTTGCAAATGCTGCTTCTTGCCTCGCAGTAAACTCCGCATGGCATTAACGCTCTGCTCTATTGCACTCATATCACGCGAACGATTTGAGAATGTTGCCGACATCGTGGTGCCTCCGGTTGTGGTTAGGACAAATTTTTGATACTTCACTTTCGTCTGTCCATTAGCAGTAGCCGCAGGACTTCCCATTCCATAACTATCCTCTGAACAAGCAACAGAAACAACATCGCCATAGAAAACTTCGCCAGTGTTTGCGTTATCGTCGTTTTTCAACAATGAAAAACTATATGAATATCTGAATATCTGGTCTGTCGAGAAAAAGAACACCACTGCGTTGTAAGCAGATGTTCGAGTGACACCGTCTTTCCCTACGGCAAAACTCATTTCACCAAACCCGTCTCCATAGTAGTAACCTGCGACGATAACAGGGTTTGCCTCTTTGACTTGGTCTTCATCAATGCCGAGTTTCGATAAAGCAACTGATGTGATGTTACGGATGTGGTCTTTGCACATCTGGTCGATTTCCTCGTCTTTAGGACGAGTGACGGCAAGGTAAATTTTCCAAATGCCGATTGCCAACGGAATGATTCCGATGAAGATGAACAGCAGAAGAATTCCGACGATGATTAGCACAATTCCGAGACCAATGCTCCCGTTATTGTTGAAGTAAGAGTTGCATCGTTTGTAGTCTATGGTTCCCATTGTTTGTTTCCACCTTTCTGTGGGGTTGTGAGAACGCAAGCAAGAACCGCTTTTAGAACAGGAGCGGTGCGTTATGAAGACAGGCATCTTCCTACCGACCAAAGTAGTGCGTATCCTTTACACCGAAATTACAACGCTGAAGATTCCCGTTGTTGTATGCGCAGACGCTCCCTCTTCGGGAGACACGCAGTTTCTCATACAACATTGGATATCATTCACACGGCAAGCCGGTTGGTCGCGAAAAATAACCAATCCGTCCGAAGACGGCTTCATAATTACTGACGTACTCTAATTTTTTTTGCCAAATCACAATGATTCGGACACATCTAATTTTTGTTCCTCGGTACCATTTTTTACACAGAGCACCGAGAGAACGCGATAATTCTATCCACATTTTAGAAAAATGCAATAGGGGGTAGGGTAAAAATTTTCTCAAAAAACCTACAAAAAATTTACACACCCTTTCTCAATTATTTTGTCATAATTGAGAAAATTGCTCGCAAACGCGATGTTACCGCGAGCAAACCCGCATGGAAAAACGAATGATAACACCCAACTTACCAATGGTTTTATAGAATAAGAAATCTTTTCTTTACAAAAAAACACATCAGTAGCCATAGGCGTTCACCCAAACATAACCTCATTACCTTATTGTTGCTCGCTCTAATTCTAAATAAGGTAATAAGGTTGTTTTTATGGGCGTGCATTTGCTACTGAGGTGTGTTTTAGTAAAAATAAGGTTTTGTTTCCTTAAAACCCTAGTAGGCAGGTTATAGACTTTTCGTTTTTTTCACAGGTAGTTAAAAATAGGTAAGGGTAGGTTTTTATAGAGCATTTCCAAAAACCACAATTTTAACCGCAGAGTTCGCAGAGAAACGCAGAGATTTTATTTTGAAAATCTTTTGTAATGATTTATAATAGAATAAGTTACAAAAAAATACGCCTCCGCGACTCTTTGTGTCCTCCGCGTTAAAAAAGAGTTTTTAGAGATTTTCCTCATTTAGAATTCGGACGAGCAACCATAAGGTAATTAGGTTATGCCTTGGGGGGAACTCATTGCTACTGATGTGTTTTCTGTAAAAATAAGGTTTCTTGTTTCACAAATTCATTGGTGAGCAGGTGGTTATCATTTGTTTATCTATGTAGGTTTGGTTTGAGAAATTAATCGTGTTGCGCACGAAGACACAGTGGACACGGAGAAACGAAAGGGTTTTAGATTTTCGATTAGAGTTACAAAATCTAAAATAAAAAATAAAAACAATCCCTCCGTGCGCAAAATAACCAATCAATTTTATCTACCCTTGACTATCTGTGAAAAAAACGAAACCGGTATAATCTGCACGTACAGTTTTTTGTTTTTAGCAATGTCTATTCGTTTTGTGTCACTACTATTTTGGGAATTTTGAATTTTGTTCCCGTTATTTTTTGGTTGTTTTGATTAATTTCGTTGTAGTTCATTTTCAGATAGTCCCATAGTTCCGGGGCAGGGTCTTGTTTTAGCCATGTTTCCATTAGTGACAATACTATTTTGTCGTATTGTTTCTGCGATTTGCCGTGTGCAAAGCAGCGTCCCCCGAAACGCCGTAGGTCGCCGTTGAAGTATGGACTTATATGGTATAACTCGTGGATTATCGTTTCTAGTTTTACATTGAATTTCAAGTCAATGAAACGCGGCATATAGAAATTTATTATGTAGAGATACTCAACGCCGCCAGCGTTTTGGATTTGTTTGTGTGTTAGCCAGCGTCCGTTGCGCTGTATCGTTCGTTTACCGTCTTCAAAACGCAACGGGTACGTCGAGGCGTAAATTCCGAACGGTGCGATGTTTTTTGTTCTTGCGAAACTCACACCTACCTGTTCCATATCAATGTGTTGTAATTCCGCCACTCGGAAACAGATGTCAACACATGTACGGCGCAGAGCCTCCGTATAATCGAAAACGGACATAGATTTGTATCGGAGAGTTTTGTGAAAATTCCGTCCGTCGGACATACTAACGGAACGGATGCTAAACGCAACCGCCCGTTCCAATCGGTTTACTCAACCGAAACTTTCCCGGTTGTTTCAGATTCAGTTACAAACTCAATAATCGCACGCTTACCCGCGTCACCCAAACGCGGCTTCGCCAGTTTCATGATTCTGGTATAACCGCCGTTACGGTCTTCAAATCTCGGACCGATAACGTCGAACAGAATTTTCACCGCGTCTTTGTTGCCAATCAACTGGAACGCTCTGCGGCGTAACGCAACCGCTGGCGCAATCGCCTGGTTCCATTTCGCCCAGACATCACTCTCACGCCATTTTTTCCACTCTGTGGTATTACGTTCCGCCGATGTCGCGAACTTGGACGCGTCGTTAAGATAACGCTGTGCTTTACGAGCAAGCGTTACACACCTTTCGACAAACGGACGAACCTCTTTCGCCTTTTCAAGCGTCGTGATTATTCGACCGCGAACGTATGGTTTATTTTCGTCGCCACCGAACTTCACACCGTCTGTGTCACGCTCTGTCATCAACAGTGCGATGACCAAACTACGTAACAACGCCCGTTGGTGATTTGGGTTACGCCCAAGTTTTCTGCCAATTCTATGATGTCTCATAACTCTATTGTTGGTTACAAATTGAAAAATTAGTTCTGAACCAGTTCCAAACCAGTCGCGGATGACGGACAAAAACCCTTGTCATTATCCGTTCACTGCTCATGGCTGTTGTCTTACTAAAACGTTCCGGCTAACGATGCCGATGTTGACGGCGGCAGTCTCATTCCGAGACGCAGACCGATTATTGTCAACTTTTCTTTTACTTCGTTCAACGTTGTCTCACCGAAGTTGCGGACTTCCAATAGCGAGTCCTCGTTTCGCAGAACCAAGTCACGCACGGTATTGATGTTTTCCGCTTCGAGACAGTTCATCGCGCGAACCGACAAGTTCAGTTCGTTGAGTCCCATCTGGAGTTTCGATTCGAGAGCGGGGTCAATTCCGCCAAACCCGACTGCCTTTGCCCGCGCGAAGACCGCTCCGTCAACACGTTCGTACTGAATGAACGGATTGAGGTGCTTACGCAGAATCTTCGACGCTTCAACAAGTGCAATTTCCGGGTGCAACGAACCATCAGTCCAAACCTGCAACAGCAGTTTATCGTAGTTGGTCTTCTGACCAACACGTGTCTCCTCGACCGTGTATTGGACACGTATCACCGGACTAAACGATGCGTCAAGCGGTATAAACCCGATCTCCGCGCCTCGGTCACGCTGTTGGGCAATCTGTTCCGTCGCCGGCACGTAGCCGCGTCCGTTTTCAACTACCATTTCCATCTCGAACTGAACGTTATCCGTCAGTGTCGCGATGTGATGCGATTTGTTGATTACTTCAACACTGTTGTCTGTAATCACGTCCGCACCGGTAATCGGTCCCGCAACATTTTTCTCAATACGGATAACCTTCTGTTTGTCTTCATATGACTTGACAACAAGCGATTTGACATTCAAAGCAATTTCCGTAACGTCCTCGTAAACTCCTCGTATCGACGCATATTCGTGAAGTGCGTTACGCAACTTCATACGTGTCACCGCAGAACCTTCGAGACTTGACAGCAAAATACGGCGTAAACTATTGCCGACAGTTGTGCCGAATCCACGTTCAAAAGGTTCCGCTATGAACTCGCCAAAATTTGGCGTGAGCGTCTCTTGTTTACAAATGACCTTACTGGGAAGTTCCAGCCCGCGCCATCTAATACGCATAAATATATCTCCTAAAAATCACACCCGAATACAATCACACCAATCACAAACCGCGCCACAACTTATAGCCCTACCGCAATTTGCTCCCGCTATTATCTACTACCGCACAAACTGTAAATCAAAAACCGAAACCACTTGATACGCGAATTATCGTGTATCTTCAACGTGTGTGGCTTAATATGTTCAGTTACCGTTTGAGCCAAAAACGACCTTACCTTGTTTGAACACGCAGTTACTCGTAATACGCTTATTACTTGGAACACAACTCGACGATAAGTGCCGGTTGAACCGATATCGACTGCAACGCATCATCCGCCGACGGCAACCGCAAAACGATACCGCGGGGATTCTCTTCGTCCGCCCGCAACAAGTAATCAGGAACGTCACGAGCCGCTTCGTCAATCGCCTCTCTGATGAGTTTGACACTTCCCTGACGTTTCCGCACCGTTATCTCGTCACCAATTCGCACTTGATAACTCGGAATATCAACCCGCCTACCGTTCACAAGCACATGCCCGTGACAAACAAACTGACGCGCCTGACTGCGTGATGTCGCGAAAGTCAAACGATAGACGACGTTATCCAGTCTGCGTTCGAGCAAACTCATCAGGTTTTTACCAGTGTCGCCCTTTCCGCGTTCCGCCATCGTGAAATACTTACGGAATTGACGTTCAAGTACGCCGTAATACGCCTTTACCTTCTGTTTTTCGCGAAGATGAAGACCGTAATCGGTCAACTTGCCGCGTTTCATTCCGTGCATGCCCGGCGGTGTCGCGCGACGTGTAAACGCACACCGGTCTGACTCACACCGCAAACCTTTAAGCATCAACTTAGTGCCTTCGCGTCTGCACTTGCGGCAAACTGCTTCTGTGTTTCGAGCCATTGTTCCTCGTTATCTCTGAATGTTGTAAGTAATTGTTTGTCTGAAAATTATACAAACCAAACGTCACGTTGACGTTAGTTTACAGTTATATTGATGTACCAAACGTTGAACGCCGACAGTCAAGCCAACGGACACTCTATACTTCCAGCGTTACGCTCAACTAAACTCTACGTCGTTTCTTAGGACGGCAACCGTTGTGCGGCAACGGCGTTACGTCTTCGATACTCTTGACGTTCAAACCCGCTTGCTGTAGCGCGTTAATCGCACTTTCACGTCCCGCGCCCGGTCCCTTGACCCTGACTTCGACTTCCTTCATCCCGAATTTCATCGCCTTCTCCGCACACTGTTGCGCTGCCATCTGACCAGCAAACGGCGTGCTTTTGCGGCTTCCTTTGAATCCGCTTGTTCCAGATGTCGCCCAACAAAGGGAGTCACCTTTGGAATCCGTTATCGTTACCGTCGTGTTGTTGAACGTCGCCTTGACGTGTGCAACACCGACTGTTACATTACGTTTAACTTTACGTTTTTTTGTTGCTGATGTAGTTGCTTTAGCCATTAGTGTAAGTAGTTAGTATATTAGTTGTTAGTTCTAGTTTCTGGTTGTTAGTTGACTATTGAGCAACCAACGTGTTATGCAGGTATCATAACGAACAATTTTGTTGCGGACAACACATGGACGACAAAAATCCCGCAAACAGCAAGCCGTTACCGCAAATCCTTAACGCCCTTCTTCCCCGCGACAGTCTTCTTCGGACCTTTACGTGTTCTGGCGTTTGTACGAGTACGCTGACCGCGAACCGGCAACCCTTTGCGGTGACGTAAACCGCGATAGCAACCGATGTCACGCAATCGGGCAATGTTCTGTGCAACTTGACGGCGAAGTTGACCTTCGACAGTGTAATCGTTGTCAAGCAAACCGGCGAGCCGAGCGATGTCCTCCTCACGCAAATCTTTCGCACGCACTTGCGGGTCGATACCTGCCTTGCGGCAAAGTTCCCGCGAAACCGCAGGACCAACTCCGTAGAGGTATGTCAACGAAATAACAGTAGGACGGTTGTTCGGAATATCAACACCTAAAAGACGGGGCATAGATTCGAATCTCCAAAAAAATGTCGTTACATTGTTTTGCCGGCTTGGGCTGTCGCCCACCTTGTAAAAAACAACCGGCGTGAAAAAAATATCTTGCTGATGTTAACCCTGCCGTTGTTTATGACGCGGATTAACACAAATCACATAAACCCTGCCGCGGCGTTTCACCACTTTGCAGTTTTCACAAATACGGCGTACACTTGCACGAACTTTCATTGCGTAGTTACTCCTGTTTCAAGGCAACCGCTAGTTGTAAGATATTCACAACAAAGCGTTTACAAATCCAATAATCAAACTAAAATTATGGAAGTGCCATACCAGCACTTTCATCAATCACCACCACCTCGCCCACATTCATACGACGATTGTTGAATAATTATAGGGGACTTTCCACTATTTGCAAGCCCCTCTCACGGCGACAAGAGAAAAATTTTGGGAAAAGTGGCAATTTTTTCAAAAATAATTCCAAAATTACACAGAAGCGGTGATTTGCGAAGTTCTGTGGCAGGGTTCTGTCAACTAAAACCGATTGGCTGTTGCATTCATCTCATGTATCTATACAGGACACAACCGCCCCAAAACAGCGGTCGTGTCCTGTATAGAGCGATTGTAATCTACATATTTACTTTCCATTCAAACTTCCCGTATTTTTTAACGCCTTCGGTTTTCGGTTTGAACGTTTCCCTCTTTACTTCTTTGGTTTCTGGATTGTAGATTCTTAATTCGTATTCGTCACCATAGATAACGTTGCTTACTCCTGTTAATTCCTTTGTTTCCTGATTCCAGTTTTCGCTTACAACGTCAACTATCCCTTGCGTTACGTGTTGCGACGTGCTTAACACAAACGGGTGTCTTTCTATCGGTCGAACCGCTAGTATCAGGCACGACGCGGGCGGCAGTTCGGCTTTTAGTTTGTCTTTGAATGTACCGAAAAATTTATTCCCCCAGAAGTCAAACGC
>JAITST010000343.1 GCA_031287585.1 Planctomycetaceae bacterium
GACGATTCCCACCAGTTACCCAACAAAAGCGTCGTCTAACTACGTGCCGCTCAAACAATTCTCACGGTAAGTTCCTCTCAACTTACAAGCCAAACCAAACCTCGTGGCGATACCGAAGGGCACGAAAAAGAATTTTTTAATACGAACCACGTAAAATGACTTTTTAGATGTTAGTGTGTTTCGTGCTGCCCTTTCCCAATTTTTCATCCAGCTAGGACGTATATTTTTAGTATATCAGTTATTTTTTGTCTGTGTTCTGTTCCGAAAGCGGAAGTGCATTTAATTCTTCTTTTATCGCCAATCTCTGCAAATACTTACGCAAACATTTTCTTTCTGGCTCACCGGAGCGAGAACACTTTTCTTTGCATAGCCACCGTCAACGATTAACTCGATGAGTCTGTCAAAGCCCGCAAAATACGGCATCAAACGGTTGAACATCTTGACAAGCATTTCTGTTTTCGGCGAGAATTGCAGTGTTTTGTATTTGCCTTTCAACCTATCAATGGTCTCTTGCCACAGGACACCGTTGTTCGATAATTTTGTTCGAGCGTACAGTTAAGGACGCGGTGAGAATGTTTGCCGATTTGCGGCAGATGATAAAAGACATTGTGAAAATGTTGGGGGTGTGTAAAAAGTTTGTAGGTATTTTGGCAGGGTATTCTATTGACGATCCCACGGGGCATTGTCGCAAAAAATGGGGTGGTTATACAAAACCTACCAAAAATTTACACACCCAAATGTTGGTAAAGTTCTGAAACGGTCTTGACCACGTTTCGTGATTGCGATAAAATACTCTGTTGACAATCCATTGTCGGAAATCAATAGTATCTACAGAAATATTTCGGCGAAATTTGCTAGGCGTGTCCGCAAATTGTCAATCTGGGTCAAGTCGTAATTGATTGAATCCAAAAAGTCGAATATCCTCAGGAGCACAAACAAGCCCGACAGCAATGTTCCCGCTGTCGGCGGACTGCAGCGTTTTTGCGACTTTCCGCTCAATCGCACCAAGACCTGCTTCAACTCCGTTGCCTCTTCACCCTCATTGCGTTGCAAACTCCAAACCAACGAACAAGCCATCGACACCACTAGCAAGCGTTTCAAGATTGCCAAACCGCTCTCTTGTTGCCAGTGTTCAATCTCCTGACCGCCGCTCTTGAGCAACTTAAAATAACTCTCGATTCGGCAGCGGTAATAATACCATAACGCAATCGTTGCCGACGAAACATCAAAAACATTCGTCAACAAATACCAACGCGCCAACCTCTTTTGCGTCTTTAGATCAATCATCATCGTCAGCACAAACAAGGAATAACGTTTCGGCATCGTGCCACTGACGAAAATAAAAAACGCTGTCGGCTTCACGGTCAATGATAACGACCGGTGTCCCGCCAAGACACATCGGCGGTGTCGCTTGCATCATTGGCAATACTTGATCGAGGTGATTCGTTCCCGACTCCGGGGCTTTGTCCATCGTACTCAAAAAGCTGGCGGCGGTTTTCAGATGGGCTTGAACCAACGCAATCGGAGAACCATTATCGGCGTTGACCGCGAGTTGAGCCGTAAAGTCGTAACCGTGACTGCCTTTCAGACAATCGTTGATGCGGTCGGCTTTGGACACATGATTTTTGTAGTCAAGTTTGCACCAATCGAAAACGTGGAGAACATCACCGCCGTGGATTTGTTGTTGTGCAAATTGCCGCAGCGGAGCAACAAGGAGTTGAGAGGTGATGTGCTGGTTCGCTAGAAACCGCCCGAAACCTTGTGTCACGGCGAAACCGGAACTCGCACCTGCCGGAATGGACAGTCCCGCGGTAATACGCTGATAATGTTGCAGCGATTGACCCACTATCATCCGGTAACGATTTGTGCGACGCTTGTCACCAAAATTAATGTCAAAATGAAACGCATGCTGTTAATCTTAACCATTTTCGCAAATCAACGCAATCGCAAAATAGTTCGGTAGATACTATTGATAGCACTTGCACCGTTACTCAAAAAATGATAGATTCAAAGTGTTGTGGTAAAACGTTTTTACCGCAGAATTACATTAAACCTTATCGAAATGATATGAAGTAAACGAACTCGTAAAAATACAACTAGTTAGTTAGAAAATCGCTCCAACTCAAATTACCAGATTTTGAAATCCATGAGCGACAAGTGCGCTGCGTCCGAGAGATCGGGCGTGGTCGTTGTCGTCGTGGATTGCCCCTGGTAAGGCTGAGTTGGCGACAAAGCGACTCACGCCCTTTTTTTATGCGCCGACAATGAACTCTGAAAATGATTTAACACTTCCCGAAGTACGTCAAAAAATAGATGATACCCTGCAAACTCTCACAACGTTGCGAGGGATTGAAAACGTACTTGTACAAAAATACCTACCGTCAGACGAGCAGGTAAAATCTATTCTGCAATTCGATGATACCAAACAGATGGTATCTTGGGTGGGCGACGCAATACGGCTGAACAAAATGCCGTATCTATTGGTAAAAACGCTCTGGCAATCACCTAAACATAGAGCAAACTTCAACACATTAGAAAAGTATGTGTGGAAAAGGGCGGAAGATAAATGTGTCCCAATAGCAACGATTCGGAGTTTAGTTAATCGGACAAACGAAGTATTACGAAAGAATAACTGCCCGTACCGAATACGTCCCGTAAAGAAAAAACGAGAAATTTCTGGATTTTCTCTGAAATGAAACACCAAACGCAAAATTTGAATCATTTGGAAGGAAAGCAGTATGATAAAATCGTTGGCTGTTCGAGAGACGAGCGGTTCGTTTTTCGATAGACAAATCAGTATGTCGTTTTTGTATTCGCCTGTCGTCTTGATTATTCTTGTTACGAATGATACAGGGCGATACGTGTATGGTAAAGCGAAAAACCAACAATGAACAGGAGTTGAACAGTGAAAGATTACGAAACACTTACAGTCAAATTTGAGACAAAAGACGGCGTTAGAGCAGATGTCGTCAGTAGTTTGATTGACGCAATTATTGCAACAGAAAAATTACAATTAATGAAACATGAGCCAACGTGCAGAAATAATATACCGACTAGCGTCCGTATCAAAGCATTAAAACACGGAAGTTTATTCGTCGAGTTTATGCGGATAATGAATGAGTTCGTTGTATTGCCTCTCATTTTAGATTTTATTGTCAATTTTTCAGAGGGTAATCCGTCCGATAGCCATATTGCCAAAATTGTGTGTAATCTAAAAAAACAATCTGATATGGTAATTAAAAAGGCGAAAACGGCAATTGATAAATGGCATAAGTTTTTTAAAAAAGCCAAAGCAAGCGAGTCAGGCAATATCAATATCGTATCGGGAGATGACAAATCAACAACGATACAAGAGGATAAATTTGAATGGATAATTGAACAATTAAAGGAGATAACCAAAGAAATTGATTCTCCATTGAAAAAATAGAATCTTGTTTGGATAGTCAGCGAGTTTTCTCACTACTTCCCAATTTGTAGATTGTTTGTTAAAGAATTTTTATAACATTTTAACCCCCATTTTAACTAGAAGTATAATGACCAAAACTAAACCATTTTTTCTATTATGTGTCGGATTTGTGCTTTGCCTTGCGTCCTTTACTTGCTTCGGACAGTACGGTGATAGCGGTGGCGGTTACGGCGATAATACCGGCTCTGGTAACACTGGCGGATTAGAGCAACAACCTGCCAATTTAGGAGACTTTAAAAAGGAATTATTAGAAACACCAGAACGACAAGCAGCCGCACAAGAAGCCGCTGAGGCATCTACTGTTGCTTCGGCTGGCGGCGGCATCAGGATTAACGCTCGCGGAGATATACAACGTGTTTTGACAACCGACTTTACCGGACGTATTGCTGCGAAACGACTGGATGTTGCTGCTCGTTCGTCGATTGCAAGTTTGTCGCCGCAACTGCAAATGAAACGTGACATTTCGATTTCGCTCAATCGTCTTGAAAAGGCAATTATCGCGAACAACGGTGTACCGAACGACGAGATGAGGAACTTGGCAGGACTATTGCGTCCGAAGTACGTTTACTATTATCCTGATTCGCAAGATATTGTTATATCAGGTCCTGCCGAGCCGTGGTATTGCGGTGCAGAAGGGATGAATGTCGGTGCTATGTCACTTGCTCCTACTTGTCAACTTGAAGACTTGGTTGTTGCGTTACGTGCTTATGGAGCGAACGGAAAAGTGACCTCGATTATCGGTTGTTCGATTGACCCGACGCAGGAAGGTCTCGCGCGTATGCAGGAGTTTTTACGTGGATTCGGTACGGTCAACACTGCGGGACCAATTGCGTTACGTGACGGAATCATAAATAGTTTGGGTTATCAAACGATTCGTGTTGATGGAATTTCTCCGAAAACACACGCTGCTCGAATAATGGTTTCCGCCGACCTCCGAATGAAACTCATCGGTTTTGAACTCGAGCCATCGCCTGTCAAGATTACAACGTTTGTAAGCGCATCGAGTACGAGGAGTCTCGGCAACTCGCTTATACGGTGGTATTTTGTACCAAACTACGATGTAGTGTTGTTGACTGAAGACCGGCTTGGAATGGAGATTGTAGGCAGCGGAGTAAAGTTGGTTGACGAAGCGGAAGCGGTGTCGATAACGGGCGAACGTGAGGTTAAGAAAGGATCAGTAAACCGTGCGAGCCGCCTCTATACCGCAAGTTTCTCACGGAATTATAACGAAATAGCGAAGCACGCACCGGTTTACGCACAACTTCGCAATTTTATTGATATGCTGATTATCGCGGCACATATTCAGAAGGAAGAGATGTATTTGAAAGCGGACTGGAAGATGGAGTTTTTTGGCAACGAGAAAAAGTTCGCAGTCGAAAAATACAACGAACCAAAGACGGTAGCCCCGATTGTAAATATAGTACAAAAGGGCAACAGTTATCTAGCCCCAACGGGCGGAGTACAAATAGAACCAACAGAGGCGTTATCACCAAAACGCACGAAGTACGAAAAGAAAAACGAAGTAACAAACGCCCGCCGCACGGCAACGGTAGAGTTGTCCGAAGGACAATGGTGGTGGTAGAAATTTTGATAGATGTTGTGTGTGGATACAAACCCGTGTTGGCGCACGGGATGATAGATGTTTATTGAATAACTTGTGTTATCAATAAACATAAACTCAACCCTTAACCTTACAGGATATTTTTTATGAAAAATTTTATTATGTTTTGTCTGTTATCGTTTGCTATTTGCTCAACAATGTTTGCGCAGGGTACCGCTACGGAAAAGTTTCATAGTGATACTGCTGCTAGGCGGAACGCATACAGTAAACAAAAAGCTGAAGACGCGAAAGCACGAGCGGCAAGAGAAAAAGAGAGAAAAAAAGCAAGTGCGATACGGAGAGTAATTGAAGAGAGGGAGAAAGAAGCTTTGACCCGAGAAAAGAATCTTCCAGAGGATTATCAAAAGATAATTGCTCAATACAAAAAAATCGCTAGGTCAGTTCTGAAAGAAAAATTAGATACAGATTTTTCCGAAGGATTGATAACTATAATAATGTTTTGTCATGATAGAGACCTTCTAAAAACGGAGCAGTCCGATGATGCCAAATTGAAAAAATACTCCGAAATTGTTAATCAATGTTGGAATGTAATGGCAGGACGTATGACTGTAGTTAGGACTGTAGTTGCTGGTAATAATACTTTTGAATACCCTAAGGGAAAAACACATTTCAAATACAGTCAGTTCCACGATACTGCTTATTCTTCTGAATTAGCAAAATCTGCTGCAGATAGAAAAATTGAGTATGTTAATGGAAAAGCACTTGAGTCTGTTAGTAATAAGTCTAATATCGATAAGTGCAAAGCATACAATGAATTTTCGCTGAAGGTGGTAGAAGCCATTCAAAAGAAAATAGATGAAGATGCAAAAAAAGCGGTCGAGGAAACGGCGAAGAAAAAGGAATAGGAACTCGTCTGAAAACGTTACCATTCATTAATCACCGTAAAACAATAAAACGCTCTTGACAGAGCAATAGACACTTAAATAGGGTTGTGTCCCAGAATTATTGATGTGATGATCAATACCGCCAAAATTCCGACGTTTCGCGACATTCACCCATAAATTTCGCACACGACCCTTAAATAGACGGAAAACTCCGCCATTTATTGCGATGTCAAGAGCGTTTTATTATTTTACGGATACTTAGAGATAAAGGCAACTTCAAACACTCCCTCAAATATAAAATTCTTTGATTGAGCCGTTCCCCTCGTCTGAATAGTTGACAAAATTTCAAAAAAGGCGGCAATTTTTCCCACCCATTCTCTCTATTTAGCCCCGTTCAGGCAGACACACCGACACATACCGACACATATTGTTGGTCAAATTCCGCATCCCAATCCAAAAATTTGCTCGCTCTATTCCAACAGTCCGCAACGTCTCATCTTTCATCCGTTTCCTTTACATACCAAAAACGTGTTAAACACGGCAACGCACACGCGACTCACGCCGATTGCAAAGTCATTTTTTCACAGGTAAGTAAGTGTAGGTAGGGTAGATAATTTTTGTCTGTTTTCACTAAACTGCCCATCTTCGCCATTTCTGGTCAATGGAACGAGAAACTTTACGACTTTGCAATCGGCGTGCTCGCGGCTTGACATTGGCATTACTTTCCTGTAACATTAAACGCAGTGCGGTGATTTTGCTGAAAATGAGCAATAGCAATTTCCTGCTTTAACTAACTTACCGCCCTGACCCTAACGGATAATTTTTTGCTTGCGTTGGCGAAGGATGGTAATGCCGATTACCTGATGACCAGCGGTAATGGCTTACGGTATTGAAAAATTTCGGTAAACAAAAATCGTTACAATAACAGAATTTGAAAACACAGTTTAATCCGCCGTTCAAGACGGCAACGTAGGAGAACCTAGTATGCAGCCCCAGAGAAATCATCCGACGAAAACATCGTCCGAGTCCAATGAATTGCCGTTACATTCCTCGTTGGGCAAGCCGGTTAGGATACTTATAAATGGTATTTTGCAGATTGCGTTGTTTGTTGTTATCGCTGTAACAATGGTTGATTGGAATTTTTTTGAAGTGTTAAATGATAACACAAGTACCGTAGAATTGTTGGGAAAGTTCGTAGTGCCGGTTGTTGTTTTTGGAATTTTGTCGGCAATTATTACGTTGCTGGTTTCCGGTGTTCGTGTTGCGGCACAGTGGGAACGCGGAGTGATGTTGCGGCTGGGAAAATTTCGCGGTGTGCGTGGACCGGGTATCGTTTATGTAGTACCTTTTATCGACAACGTGACGTTTGTGGATACGCGGCTTTTGACGTTGAACATTCCTTCGCAACAGGTGATTACCAAAGATAATGTTCCGGCGGCGGTGGACGGTGTCCTTTATTATCTGGTGCGTGAAGCCGAGCAAGCGGTGTTGACTGTTCAGAATTATCGTTTTGCTGTTGCTCAGTATGCACAGGCGACATTGCGTGATGTGGTCGGCGCGTTGACGCTCGACGAACTCCTTTCGGAGCGGGAACAGATTCAGCAGCGAGTTGCGGAAGTTGTTGAGGAGCGGATTAAGAGTTGGGGGTTGCACCTTGATTCGATACGGTTACAGGATATTGAGATGCCGGAAGATTTGAAACGGATTATGTCGCGGCAAGCGTCGGCGGAACGTGAAAAACGGGCAAACATTACGAA
>JAITST010000362.1 GCA_031287585.1 Planctomycetaceae bacterium
AATCACAAGAGCCGCACGGTTCAAACGTTTCGTCGTTACGATTGTGACAAAGTATCGTCTTCGCAAGCGCAACAACGAACGTGCGCTTACCAATCCCGCTCGCGCCGACAAACAAAAAACTACCCGCAAGCCGGTTCCGCGACGCGGCAAGTTGAAAACGCCGAACGATTTTATCGTGACCTAAAATTCCCTGCCATGACATATTGAGTTTTCGTTGTTGGTTGTGAGAGTAGAGACAGGGCATGCTCTGTCTCTACGTTACCACCTATCATTATCATCGCCTACGCATCACTTCTTCAACGCCGCCGCGACGTTTTCGATAAACTCGGTGATGTGTTCTTTCTCCGTGAAACCTACTACCATTACGTCAATGCACGGCAAGTTTGTTACAAACGCTGTTGACTTTTTCCGTAGTTCCGGTTTGTCACGGAAAACACCTTCGCCGACAACCTTTATCGCTATCGTTCCGATTCCGGCGTTGTGAGCGGCTTCGGCGACTGCTACTGTATTTTTCACTGTATTGGGGTCGTCCGGTTTACCTTCCATTCGTTCACCTTCGGAGTTTATACGAACGTGAACCGCGTCCGCCCAACCCGAATCAACCGCTGCCTGCACCGCCTTGTTTGAGTGAGTGCTGCAACCGTGCGCGCGAATCTTGCCTTGCTCTTTGAGTTTGGTAAGTTTCTCCATTTGACCAGCCCACTGCGTTGCCCACTTTTCGTCGAACATACAATGCAACTGAATCAAGTCAATGTAGTCAGTCTTGCACTCTTTGAGAAAACGTTCGACAACAACATCCGCGTCGGGACGTTCTGCCTCCGGTATTCCGCCGCCCATAACCCAGATTTTTGAGATGAGCGTGTAACTGTCACGCGGCTTGCCTTTGAGTGCTTCGGTGACAAACGGATGGGTGCCGTACAAATCCGCCATATCGAAGAGTCGTACACCGTTGTCGTATGCGAAACGCAACATATCAGTTGCCTTTTCCATACCGGCACGTGTCAGGTCACTCTCGCGTTTGCTGCCTCGCATACCGGTTCCGAAACCGATACGCGAGCAACGGATTTTGTCGGTGAGTTGAATCAAAGCAACGGGGTCGGTAGAATCCGGTTTCGGACGCACCGCACGTTTTGCGGTCTCATCAGCAGCAAGGTTAGAAATTTGTGATGCCGCAACAGCACTGGCAGTCGCCCCGATAAATTGTCGTCTTGTGGTGCTCATAGTTTTCCTTTGTGTTAAAATTGTTGAAAGTTTGGAAAAGAACGGTAAAACGTTCACACACATACTAACACGCCGTGGAACAATTTGCAATGGTTCGTCAACCGAACATACGAATATTCTTCCTCCGTCTTGCAATCCGCCTCAAATTCTGTATGATTATTCTGTTTATGATGTTTACGTGTTGTAAACATATTTTCACTTCACCCTCTTTTACAAAGGAGAATTTCGATGAGACGTATTGTAACTAGACTTCTGTCAATCACTATGCTGTTATGCTTTGTCGCTATCGCGGCAGCACAGGAAAATGTTAAGGCATTGCTGCCGGTTGACCGGAAGGACGAATGGTGGCAGAAGCGGTTTGCGGAGAAGAACGAACAACTCAAAAAAGGCGATGCCGAACTGTTGTTAGTCGGCGACTCAATCACTAACGGTTGGGACAACGATTCCGCCAAAGAAGCACGCGAGAAGTATCTCGATGGCTGGAAATGGGTCAATCTCGGTTTCAGCGGTGACCAAACACAACACGTTTTGTGGCGGCTCGAAAACGCGCCAATGGACGCTGTTAAACCGAAAGCGATTATGTTGATGATTGGTACGAACAATATCGGTAACAAGCAATCACCGGAAGACACCGTACTAGGTATTGCGGCAATTGTCAAAAAACTCAAAGACCTCTATCCCAACGCGAAGATACTCGTACTGAACGTGTTCCCGCGTGACGAAAAACCGGACGGCAGACTTAGAGTAGAAGTTGACAAAATCAACAGTTTGTTGCCGAAGACGCTTGGCAAACAGAAAAACGTTACGTTATTCAGCATCAACGACAAGTTTCTTGACAAGGACGGCACGTTGCCAAAGTCGGTAATGCCGGACTCGTTGCACCCGCAAAAAGACGGCTACCTAATATGGGGTGAAACGGTTCAACCAAAGTTAAAGTCAATGATTGAACAAAAGTCAACGAGCAGTTCGTATGTAAAATCAACAACACGCAGAGCGGCAAGACGTGCGCGGTAGTTATTGATGAAGTGGGAGTGTTCACTTAAATATAGTTATGCGCAAATTCAACTCGGAGACGTTAAAATTAGATAAAATACAGCGTATAGGTAACAAAATATGATGTGTTTTATGCTTTTCTAGTGTTGTATTTTGCTTTGTCAAATTTAGACTGTGGACAACAAGAACTATCTTTAGGCAACCTCTAACAACTCTTCCCCAATAAAAAAACGCGATAGAGTTGAATTGTTATTCAACATTTCCCAAAGGCAATCTCATTCCGAATTTTGAGGGCTATGAGACCAATGACGGGTTCGGCAGAACACGCTATCATCTTGTTGTTGCCAAAAATCGGATGGAGTTGCCTTCGGATGTGATGAATGCGTTGACGATTTGGACAGGCAAGCCCGCCGGTGTTTCGACAACTCTGGCTGGCTCTTATGCGCTCAACTATTCCACGCCGATGCAGGCGATGCTGAATGCTCAGACGGACTGGCCTACGCGGGGCTTTTGGGTTCGCAATAAAACCCGAAACGATTTGCGTTATGTCGATTACCGAAACGGCAATACTCTTTACACGAAGATTGTCGATTGGGGTTTCCTTGCTTTCAAGAACGCAACAGTTGAGTTGGCGCGGGGAATGCGGATTGACAATGCCGCAACAAATCCGGGTATCACCGCTATCATCGACCAAGTGTTTCTCACAAGCGGAACGTGGGAAGCGGGAAACGCAATCGGCACCTTGATTCTCAAAAAATACACCGGCACAAGTACCTCAATCTTCAGAACAACGGCAAACATCTATTCCAACGGCGAATTACTTTTCACCGCTAACGGTTTAATACAAAAAACTATCGAACCGAGTAGAACGTCAATCCCATTTTACGTACTGATACCGCTGTCCTTCCGGCAACTTAATGTTCGGCATCCATAATGGTTGACCGCACCATTTCTGGGCTGTATCGCCCTTCAAACGATACATGATCAGCGAAATCCCGTCAACGCAGCCGTCAAACGTTTTGCGGTCAGTCGGCGTTAACATTGTTCCTGTTCCTTTGCTGATATTGTGTCCGCTGCTGACAAGCAATTTCGCCGTTTAAGGTGTTTAATGTTGGCAATTATTTTAACTGTATCAACGAATTCCGTTTTAGGATTCCAATCGTTCTGTTTATCTTCCGTTTCAATTTTTGATAGAATTTCAACAAGTGTGTCAATAGATATTTCTTGCGTTCCCTTACCGTCAAACGGCAATAAAATCGTATCCAACTCTTCAAGTGTATTATTGACGGGATATGCCGTAAAATAATTAACCCCGCCGTCAATGTAATTCTGTTTATTGCTGTCAAGGACATTACGCCGTGTCGGTGTTGTTCCTTCTGCACAAACTATATGAATAGCATCAAGTCCCTTTTCACTAATTTGCTTAACGAGAACTTTTTGTGATTCGTTCAATTCCTGAAACCGCTTGAAAACAATGAACGGAATGAAAATACGGATAAGCCCACGGTCTCTATCGTATCCGAACATACGGCAGTGTTGCCAATAGGTATCAGCCTGAATAATCTTTGCCGTGCGGGTATAATACACTGTTTGCAAATTCGGGAATGTAATGCCCCGACCGAGAATGTTTCCGCCGATTACAATACTGTAACCATTTTTTACATCAACATTTGTGTCCGTTCTCGAATTCAAAACATATATTTTGATTTTACCTAAACATGTCAGGTCTTTGATACAATCCTTAATTTCGTCAAACGGCTTAATTTCAGGCTTGGTTGAGTAAAGATTATCCCATTCCGTTTTAAGATTTTGCACAATAACCTCATCATTGCCGTCAAGCGATTGCCAAACATCGTTTAGAATTTTCGCAATTTTATCCGCAACGATATTATGGTCGTTAATTTTTATGCTGGGGTGAATGAGAAAATTGCAAACCTCTATATCGGTAAGATTGTAATGGGCACAAACAACGAGAAAGTTTAACACTGCCCGCTTCAGCCAAGTATCGTCTTCCGAATCGGGGTTAATAGCCGAAGATATTTCATCATCTCCGGTTTCGATAATGCAATACGGCTCTGGTCGTGAAAAGAAAAAGTCCACGCCGAGATAGACACTGCCCGGCTTGAAATAAATCACGAATTCCGGTTTATAATCAGAATCTTCCGTTTGCAGTAAAACCGCTTGCGGTGTTGCGGTTACTCGCAGATATTGCGAATGCTGAAATATCGGTTAGAATTGGCATTCGATTTCATAGGAGTCAAAAATGATTGATGTCAGAGATGGTCTGGATAACTTAATTCGGCTGGTGCAGAATTTGGTCAACTGTTCATACAAAGATTTCTCCTGCGGAGAGTGTAAGCACAAACCTTTGTGTCAGCGTACCATTGCGGAAGCAATACGGCTTAACGATGATATAAAATATGGAGACAAATTGACAATACTAAACGCCAATCCTAAAAACGAAGATACCGTCTAAACAGCCCGTTTATCCTTTCGTTTTTTGTGTTTCTACCGCAATCATTTCTGACCGATAAAACACAGTTGGTTTCGGTTGTGTTTTATCGAGCGTTAATTTTAATTCATTTAACGGATTAAAAATTGTCTTGAAAACCGGAGCATCTTGTAAGTTGGCAACAATTACAAGAGCGTAGTCTTTACCATACTCCTCTGCTTTCTCATATTCGTTTTGTGTCATACGAAGTTGTCCAGACGTCTCACGCATTCCCTTGACTTCTGCAAGGTAAAGTTGTGTAGGCAATGTCATCTGAAAGTCATAACCATCGCCGAATAAACGGGCATCTTCGATTGCAGCATTTGCAAAATCACTAATTTTTTTGTAGTGTCGCAGAAAATAACACTCGGCAGTATATCCTGTAATCTGCATTTGCCGAAAGCAGGATTGTATTATCGGTTTTGTTTTAACTTCGTTTTCACCTTTTGATAATTCTGCAATGGAAAGCGTTGGTTGTAGTCCTAACAACTTTTGCTCCGCAACTCTTTCGCCGAATTTTTTAGCAACGGTCATTTTTACAACAGCAACATAATCTTCAACTCCAAGATTGCCGTAAAACGAATCAATATAATCTTTGCGGTTTTGATAATCTTGCCGAATCGAACCGTCCGCATTGTGCCAACCGGCACGGGGGCTTTCCGGCATAACACTATCGAATTCATCTTGCCGTGTTTTGATTACGTTGATACTGTTCATCATACCGATACTCATACAGTAACGGTACAACGCCATTTTTGATTCGAACCCATACAAACGGACAAAATCCTCATTGAACTTCGATAATCCGTATCCAATGAGATTAAGTGCTTCGTAGTTTTCGTGTTTTTGTCCGCTTGCCATCGTTTTTACCCGTGTTCACCGACTTCATAGTCAACAATTAAAAACGGTTTGCCCGTGTCTTTTATTCGTTTTGCAATTATCTCGTTCCAGTGCATTGTAAATCTTTGTCAGTAATCAACATTCATTTTCTCCGTATCTTCCGGTATGTAATGCTCTGGATTATCCGCCGCGTAGAGCGGTTCATTACACGTCTCACAAAACTCAATCTCACGTTCCCAAAGGTCTTCCGAATTTATATCTACTCCGCATTTATCGCAATGCCCGATTTCCCCGTATGATGTTCTGATAATCATTTTGTCGCCCCCCCGTTTCATAGTGAAACGATAGCATCGGAAAAATTTTTACAAAAAGTTCTAACCGCCCATTCGTTGATGTCGTTAGCCCAAACCGTCTGATAATCGGTAGTATGAAAACTCCAGTCAAGCCCTCCGCCTCCAGTCAAGCCCTCCGCAACCGGAAAACAACGATAAAATTTCAGGTGTGATTATT
>JAITST010000449.1 GCA_031287585.1 Planctomycetaceae bacterium
ATCCATTTCGGCATTATAGCATATTACCAATTTGCAAACAAGACCAGTTTTTGGACGATTTATTGTTTTACGGATGCTCAGTAATGTATGTCGTGAAAAAATTTGTGAAAATCTTCAACCAGAAACGGGGTTATAACTCATTGAGGTGATACCGTGAAAATTAGTAACAGATATATTTCGCTTTGTTGTTTACTTGTGTTCCATGTTTTCTTATTAGGCATCGGTTATGTCATTGCTGAAGAAAAGTACAATGCAGAAGGTTTACAAGCGATCAAAGAAGCGTGGAAGGAACGTGACGTTGAAACACCAGAAAAGTTAAAAAGTAATTTTGAAGATATCTGGGGGAAAGATGACTATATTAAAAATACGGGGAATATCTTTATTCTACGTGCTGTTGGTGGTGTTCCTATTCCTCCGCGTAAAATGGTTCCCTTCGGTGATTACACCTTTGAATCCGAGTTAAAACTTTTCTGCCAAGCAAGAATTTGGACATATTTGAAAGAAGAATTTCTCCCCAATCGAGAAGCCGCTCCCAGATGTTTTGTTATATCGCAAAACATCTGGCTTAGTGATTTACTCTATTGGGAATGGAATGCTGGTGACGTTCAGTTCCGAAAATTAGAAACTGGATCAGGAATGATATTATCTATTGTTCCTAAGGGACTTGATGTCAAGAAAGGAATTAGTGACAAAGAATTGGCAAACATTCTTTTTAACACGACAAAAATACCGTTGACCAGTCCTGATGAAGTGATACGTCGTTTCTCACTTCCTTCCGTTTTACTAGAGGGGATGGTGTTTTCGAATGTTGAAAATCTCAATGAATTGGTGGAGGCAAAAGCACTTACGATAGAACTACAAAATAAGTTTCCTCGTCCGCGAGATATAGAACAATGGAGTGACCAACTTGTGGGTTTTATTTCCAAAGATGCAATCTGCCTTATTATTGAATACGAAAATCCACCTGTGCAAGTTCCAGAACACGCAGAAGTTCCCTTGCGAATTATTGGGGCTTCCCGTTGGCTTTCAGGACGAATTCTTAAGAAAGATGGAAAAACTCCGGTATTACCACATGGAGCGAAAGAAATCCCTGAATCGTGGAAAGCCATTTTGGAGCATAACGCAGAAAATGAAAGACGAAGATTGCAACTGGAGGAGTTAAACAGAACAGAAGAATCCAAGTGGCGTGTTTGGTATGACAAAGATGGTAAGCCGCTTTACAATGGAGAGAAGATGAAATTTGATTGTTGGTATAAATTACCGATTGATTCTATACCTGATTTTAGGTACAATGGTGGTGTTGTGAGGTTGGCGGTTCAAGAAGGTGGTCACACAGAATTTCCGTTGAGTCTGTTTAGTAAGGATGATAAAAAACAAATTATGTCGATTCCATCTAAAAAACTGATAATACCAAAAGATGTGCAACTCGCATTACCTATTGATGAAGAAAAACCAGTTGAGCCAGTGAAAGACGACATTGAATAGATAATCTTATAGTAACCGTTATGGAAAGACAATTCACACAAGGAAGACCATGATTACGTAAAGGAACAACTAATCCCGAAACCGGAGAAACCCAAAACTGATTCGGCACCGTAGCGGTATGACTGTTACTGCGGTCTTTTGTTTATTCGGTGGTAGTTTGAAAACAGTACATTCCAAAAAACAGTAGTGAGAACCACTCGGCGAATACCATAGTTACGTGTTTTGTGATTTTTTGGAAAGTGCAGAATATAATATGACTAGAAGTTTCTTTGTCCAAATTATTGTAACGGTTTTTGTTGCTGTTGTTGTCTCGTTTGCTTATGCTAACGACGATGCTAATACTGTTTTGCGTGTTGTGGCTTATAATGTTCACCATTGTGAAGGTACTGATGGGAAACTTGATGTTGAACGTACTGCTAGTGTTATGAAGCGGCTTAATCCCGACCTCATTGCGGTTCAGGAAATAGATGTTAATACTCGGAGGACTGACAAGCAGAATCAGGCGGAGTTACTTGCCAAGTCGCTTGGTATGAAGTTTGCGTTTGGTAAAGCGATTGATTATCAGGGCGGCGAGTACGGTATTTTGATACTGTCTAAGTTTCCGATTGTTGAACAAAAAATGGTTTTGTTGCCGCCAAAGGCTCAGCAGGAGCAACGCGGGGTTCTTGTTGCGAATATCAAGTTGTCTGATAGTAAGACTATTCGGTTCGCGTGTACTCATTTGAGTGTTGCATCAGCGGAGGAGCGGCAGGTACAGGTTGAGAAGATTAACGAATTATTACTCGATGAAAAGATTCCGACAATTATTGCAGGTGATTTTAATGCTCGTCCAAGGAGTGACGCAATGAAAACCATTCTTAAATCATGGACAGATTCCGATGACCCAACATTCAAAAAACATACAATGCCCGCCCATCCGAATAAAATTGACTACATCCTGTTCAATCCAAAATCGGCATTTGAAGTCCGCGAAAGCCAGACGATTGATGACCCGATTACGTCAGACCATGACCCGATTTTGTCAGTGTTGATTATGTTATGAAGTAGATTTTTTAGTTTCGTTTGTAGTTTTACGTTTTTATCATTCACAACTTTAACCAATTTTAATCTTATGCTAAAACAAATTTCACTTTCCGTTTTATTACTGACTGCTGTTACACTTCACGCTCAGACGGTTTCCTTGTCATCGTTGCTCGATGAGATGGTTGACTATGATGCTGTTACGCGTTTTCCCGAGCCGGCTTTTGTTTGTGTACAGGCGAGTTCGTATGACAGGGCTTCTAAGTCACCCAATGAGAACTGGTTTGCAAATAATGACGCATCACAGTTTATTCGTGATGAAAATGTTACCGCTGGTGGTGTCGAACGTAAGGAATGGGTTTTAATGGATGCGGACGGTCCCGGCGCGATAGTTCGATTTTGGATAACATCGCACCATTACAAATCGACGTTACGTGTCTATCTTGATGGTAATACCACGCCTGCTATTGAGGCGAATGTCGGAGATGTTGTCGGCGGTAAGTTCCTTGTTGATTCACCGTTGTCAGAAGAAAACGCGAGAGGACGTAACTTGTACTTGCCGATTCCATACGCCAAACATTGTAAAGTCACCGTTGATGATATGCCGACGCAGAAGAATCTGTACTATCAAATCAACTATCGTAACTACGCGAAAGGAACAAATATCGAAACGTTCACGCTTGATAATTTCAAATCACTCGTTAACAAAGTTGAAACGACAAAGAAAAAACTTTTGTCGGCTGGTGACAACTTTGTAAATCTTACAAAGGAAACGCCCAAGTCAGCATTTGTTGTGCCGAAAGGCAGTTCGGTGTTGTTACACACTGGTAAAGTAACTATTCCGAGCGGTGCAGCGTTTCAGCAAATTGTTATCAAAGTTGATGCCGAAGGCGAAAAACTCGTTCAAGCGTTGCGAAGTACAGTATTGTCGATTAAGTTCGACGGCAAGGAAACCGTTTGGTGTCCGCTTGGTGATTTCTTTGGCGGTGGTGTAGGAATCAACCCATATAAAAGTTGGTATAGCCGCGTTGAAAAAGATGGAACACTTATTTCACTTTGGCGGATGCCGTTTCAAAAATCATTTGAAGTCTCGCTTATCAACTATGGAACTGAAGATGTTAAAGTAACAAATTCTATTAAGTTGGATGAATATAAATGGAACAAACGTTCGATGTACTTTCACGCCAACTGGCATCAGCAGAGAGAAATCGAGACCATTGGCGGCAATGGTACGGTCGATTGGAATTATGCCAAACTTTGCGGCAAAGGCGTTTTTGCTGGCGATGCGTTGAGTGTTTTGAATCGCGATCCGGCTTGGTGGGGTGAAGGCGATGAAAAAATTTATGTTGACAATGAATCGTTCCCATCACATTTTGGTACTGGTACTGAAGATTATTATGGTTATGCGTGGTGTACGCCGGAGTTCTTCGAGTCGCCGTTCCATTTTCAACCGCGTGCTGAAGGACCGAACAACTATGGTAACACAACAAACGGCAGAGTTCGACTGTTAGATACGATTCCGTTCACGACCGATTTTCGTTTCGATATGGAAGTTTGGCATTGGGCGAAAACAAAAATTGATTATTCAGTTGTAACGTTTTGGTATGGCTTTGAGCAAACGACGACCGATGTTCAAAATCGTTCGGAGCAGGTAAAAGAAGTGCAATCGCCAGTCGTTTACAATACGCCGATGTCTCTTAATATACCCGGCTTCAAGATTGAAAAACTCCCGACAGGCGGAAGGATTCAAGTTCAAGGAATGAGCCAATATACAACTGGCAAATGGGATAACAACGACCACCTTTGGTGGACAGACGGGCAACCCGGAAATCGGTTGGAATTATTATTTGATGTAGAAAAAGATAGTAAATACAAACTCGTTGCCAAGTTGACTAAGGCGCGTGATTACGGAATTGCTCAGTTCTACATCAACGGCAAAAAGATTGGCGAACCAATTGACCTTTACAATCCTGAAGTAGTACCAACGGGTGAAATCGTTATTGGAACAACAGAACTAAAAACCGGATGTTACCCGATAACTGTAGTAATAACAGGTAAAAACGCAAACGCGGACGCGAAGTATATGATAGGCATAGACACCCTCCAACTTATTACGGTTGAATAGTGGGTGTTTTAAGATTTGCTAACCCGCTTCGACTGTTGTTCTTGAAAATCTGGCCGCAAGAACAGCAACCGAGAGTGGTAGTGTGGGGATAATTGTTCACATCAAAAACGCCATACCTCTGTTGTGATTGACAGAACTGCTCCTTCGTGTTCTCCGGTTAGTTCTACGAAGAAGGCGGTGTGACCGGTTTGTGGTTTAGAGACTTTTATTGTGTTGGTATCTCCTTGTTTTGTTGGTTCAAATTTTGAGTCTTCAAAATGATTTGTTTCTGAATATGCCTGCCAGAGCGTTTTTTTCGTGTTTGGAATTTCTGAATTGATTGTTACTTTGTATTCGTTTTCGTTGTCTTCCAATTTCCATTCTACCGTCGGGAACGGGTTGTCCGATGCGATGTAACGGCAAAAAATCGCAACTGTTGATAGTACCTTTGTCAGCGATTCGCCACTTGGGGTGGCGTGTCCCATATTAGGAATCGTTAGCAAAAACTTCGGTTCACGGATTTTGTCCCAGTATAGTTTAGTTGCATCAACTGTCCAATATGGGTCGTTTGAGCCGTGAATCAAGAGTTTCGGTATGTCGATTTTTGCGAGGTACGAATACGGGTCAACAATTTTTATTGCAGTTGACTGGAACGCTGTCATCGGTTTGTCTTTTTGGAAGATTGAACGGTCAGTGTAGTCGTGAATTCGCGAACTGTAATTACCCCAACTTTCGATGTGGTACGCAAGTTGTTCTTCAATATCAAGATTGTTATACACGATTGGGACTAGACCGACAACACGCGGGTCGCGGGTTGCTCCGGTGAGCCACGTTGTCCAGCCGCGTTTTGACGCTCCGCCAACGACGAACTTGTTGACCTTACGGTTGTTCTTTTCTTTGAAGTACGCTTGTGCAACGTCGAGCGATTTTATTACACTTTTCGTCATCGGCAGTAGCAACAGCCATGTTGGATCGTTTGTTTCCGTTGCTTTGAGAATCGTCTCGCCGATTAACGCATCTTCACGGAACCCTTCACCTTTGTTGTTCGGGTCGAGTGGTTGGTTCGGGACTTGGTACAATACCATTATTGGAACTTGGCTTTGCATAGCCAACGTTGAAATTACCAGAAACTCGTTTTTGTTACCGGGCTCGTTACCGTTTGTCCCGCCGCCGATAACCAAAACCGCATAATTGTCATACGCAATCTTTGCAGGAGTTGCAATCAGCATAAAATGTTTCCACGTAACATCGTGCCAAATTTGCGAAGTTACTTCGAGCAACGAAAGTTTTACTCCCGGCACCGGTACGTCAATATCATTCACCACTCGCCACGTGAAAGAATCGTCTTTCGCGTTGACGTAATTCTGCAAGATATCCGTCGGAGCAATTTTGTCTTGCGCGATTAGAACGGTGGTTAGTAGGAGAAACAGGAACGATAGGGATATTGTTTTTTTCATGGTTGGTTGGGGGGCTAATGTTGAAAAATTTTTATAACGCAAAAGTGACGAGACAATCTCCGCTACTTTTTCTTTAACAGCGATTTTAATGCTTGCTCGTTGAATTTGTTTTCTTCTATTGTTATTGAGGTTATTTTGTTTTTGTTATTTACTTCCAGTTGTATTGCGTCTGAGTTTTTTGTGTGGACGCGAAGCCAAAACTGTTTGTCTGTTTGGTCTTGTGTCCTACATATAACCACATCCTTTTGTTCCCAGTCTATCTTTACCTGCGGGTCAACTGATTTTACCACAGCAAAGATTTGTTTCAACAGTTGGAATGACCACTTCGGGTTGCCGTTGTCGAAACCCTTTGGTAGGAAGTGCCACTTTTCTTTTAGTAGTTTCCATGGGACTGCGTCCTCTGGTGATTTCTTACCGTTGATACTTTCTGATAGTCTCGCAAAACCTTCTATCGCGAACTGTATAAACTCCCAGAACTCCGTTCGGTTGATTTCATCATAACTGTAAACTTTCAACTCAATCTCCTGCCAAGTTGTTGTGTTGTTCGTTACACGTACTCTCGGCTCATTACCGTAGAGCGGAATGTCTTGCATTTCGTTTAGCGGCTTTAGGTTCAATCGTTCTACCAACAACTCATTTCGGAATGTCTGTTTCGCGACACGAAACTTCATCCGCAGCAACCACTCCTCGCTCGTGTACGCATGGAAAAACCAACCGCCGTGCGGTTGTTCGCCGCAAATCTCTACCAAAGTCCGGCTTTTCCAATTCGTATCCGCAAAACCACTACTTTCCTCAATACGGTCAACAATATCTAGCAGAATCTTTCCGTCCCACTTACACGGATTTCCTGATCGGCTAACCCGATCCCGCGAGTGCCAACGCCGCCCGTCAATCTCCCACATCATACTACTTTCACCAATCATCTCCGCCAACGGAACGTTAACCGGTTCGTCAATCGCTGGCGGTTGGTACAGTTCACGTTTCGCGTAAATCCCATTCGCTAATACCGGTGCCAACGCCTCCGCTGTATAAGAACGCCGAGCAACATACGACGAATCACCGCGTACACCAATGTTCGCATAGTCCGCTATATTATCCGCCGCAGATTTCGTTACCTTCTTCTTACCCGTTGCCTTCTTCGCCTCGGACTTTTTCGCGACAGATTTTGCAGTAGCATTTGCTACCGACGGTGCTTTCCCGTAACGTTCTACCAAACTCTCTGGAGTTCCCGCGTAAACCAAGTAACCGCCCTCAAGTCCGGCTTCTGGTCCCATGTCGATTATCCAATCGGCAGACTTAATCACATCAAGATTGTGTTCGATAATGACGACGGTATTTCCAACATCTACTAACCGATTCAGAACCTTCAATAACTTCGCGAGGTCGTCGAAGTGCAATCCTGTTGTCGGTTCGTCCAACAAATATAACGTTTTCCCCGTATCAGGACGCGACAACTCAGCCGCGAGTTTCACACGCTGCGCCTCACCGCCGGACAATGTCGGTGCTGCTTGTCCAAGAGAAACGTAATCTAAACCAACATCACACAACGTCTGCAACACACGCCTGATTTGCGGAATGTTTGCAAAAAGTTTAAGTGCCTCGCCGCACGGCATCTCAAGTACGTCCGCAATCGAATGTCCGTGATACAACACTTCAAGTGTTTGCTTATCATAGCGTTTCCCGCCGCATACGTCGCACGTAATCCAAACGTCCGGCAAAAAGTGCATCTCAATTTTCAGTTGCCCGTTCCCCTCGCATTTCTCACAACGTCCGCCCGGCACATTAAAACTGAATCGCCGTGCCGTATAACCGCGAACCCTCGCCTCCGGTAACTGTGCAAACAGATCGCGTATTGATTCAAACAAACCGGTATAAGTCGCGGGATTTGATGTCGGCGTTTGACCGAGCGGCTGTTGGTCAACACGAATAACTTTGTTGATAAACCCAAGCCCTTCGATTTTATCGTGAGCACCGGGCGTTGTCTGCGCACGGTGTAACGTTTTCGCGAGTTGGTTGTAAAGCACATCTTCGATTAGCGAACTTTTCCCCGAACCGCTAACACCGGTAACAACCGTCAACGCACCAACCGGAATAGCAACATCAACCGACTTCAAGTTGTTTTGACGCGCACCCAAAACTTTCAACCACGCAGTTTGAATCTGCGATGGCTGAGTAAGCATTACCGTCTTACTCGACTTCTTCACCGCTTTCTTGTTCATTACCTTCTTCGCCGATGTTCCGTTATTAGTCGTAACCTCCGGCATCGTAACTCGTCTATTCATCGGAATCGGAATCCCTTCTTTGCCCGACAAAAACGGTCCCGTAACAGACTTCTTCGACTTCATAACTTCATTCGGAGTTCCCGCCGCGAGTATTTCACCGCCGAACTGGCCCGCCTTTGGTCCGAAGTCAACAACCGCGTCCGCCTGATTGATTACGTCGCGGTCGTGTTCAACTAACAACAGCGTATTACCCAAGTCACGTAACTTTTGCAGCGCACCTATCAAGCGGTGATTGTCGCGTGGATGTAACCCAATCGTTGGTTCATCAAGCACATACAACACGCCAACAAGTCCGCTACCGATTTGCGCAGCGAGACGGATTCGCTGCATTTCGCCGCCGGAAAGTGTCGGCGCGGGACGCGAGAGCGTGAGATATTCAAGTCCAACATCAACGAGAAAACTGAGACGGTTGCGTACTTCGTGAATCAAGTCGCCCGCAACTTTGTTTTCCATCTGATCCGGTTTCCATTCCGTTAATATACGTAACAAGTTGTCGAGCGGCTGCCGACAAACTTGATCCATTGTCATACCGATAAATCGTACCGCCGAAACATCATCCCGCAATCGGCTGCCGAGACAAACGCTGCATTCAACTTCTCCCGTGTATTCAAACATTCCGCGATAACCCGGCACAAGTCTCGCCGCTTCTTCAATCGCCGGATAAAGTCCTTTGTACTGATACTTGATACGCGAACCGTCAACGTCCGCGTCAATCCACGTGTCGCCGCAACCGTGAAAAATCGTTCGACGATGTCGAGCGTCGAGTTGTTCAAACGGTACATTTTTGGGAACGCCTGTCTCACGTGAGAACGCATTCAGCATAGAGACAAACATTTTGTTTTTCACATTTGGAAACAGCGAAACTGCGCCTTCGGCGAGTGACAACTTCGGGTCGTGCAGAAACAACGTTTGACTTGAACCGCTCTGTACACCCAGCCCTTCGCAATGCGGACACCAGCCGAGCGGCGAGTTGAACGAGAAATGATGCGGAGTCAGTGGCTCGAAACTTCGTCCGCAACGCTCACACGCAAGATGGCGGCTATGCCGATATGTTTTCCACTGAGTTTCTGTACGCGCTGGGGAATATTCGACAACGTGAACAACGCCGCCGCCGAAATCGAGTGCTGTCTCAACACTGTCGGCAAGACGTGCGCGAACGCCGCCGTCTGATAACAATACGCGGTCAACTACTAACTCAACGTTGTGTTTGCGCCGTCGGTCAATGTCTGGCAATGAGTTCTTATCGTCTATTTTGAACGTTACGCCGTCAATCCGAACACGAGTAAAACCCTGCGTGAGAAGTCTGTCCCAAATTTGTGTATAGTGTTGACCAGTTTCGATTTCAATCGGTGCGGCAATCAACAACGGTTGTTCCGTTTTATGTTGCCAAATTTTCGCAATTATTTCGTCAATCGTTTGCGTACCGACGGGAACATCGCAGACCGGACAATACGGCGTGCCGAGACGTGCAAACAGCACACGTAGAAAATCGTGAATCTCGGTTATTGTACCGACGGTACTGCGCGGCGAATGGCTTGTTGACTTTTGTTCAATCGCAATTGCGGGCGACAAACCTTCGATACGTTCAACTTTCGGTTTCGGCATTTGGTCAACAAACTGGCGAGCATACGAACCGAGACTTTCGACGTAACGACGCTGCCCCTCCGCATAAATCGTATCCATCGCGAGCGAAGTTTTACCGCTTCCGCTGGGACCACAAAACACAGTCATCTTTTGACGTTGCAGTTCGAGAGAAACAGTTTTCAGGTTGTGTTGTTCCGCGTTACGAATAGAGAGGAATTCTGCCTCCCTGGTTGGCGGCTTCGTTTTTTTAGTTTTAACGGTTTTATTTTTATTACCTGAAAGTTTCGCGTTGTTACTTTGTTCCAATGGCGATTGCGAGTTGAAAAGTTTACGTAACGCCGCTCCAGTATAAGATTTTTCCACAGCCGCGACTTGTTCAGGCGTACCTTGTGCGATGAGTTGCCCCCCCGCTTCACCGCCTTCGGGACCGAGATCGATAATCCAATCAGCCGTTTTGATTACGTCGAGATTATGTTCAACAACCAACACCGTGTTCCCTGCGTCAACTAGATTCTGCAACACTTTCAGCAACAACTTTATATCCGCGAAGTGTAAACCAGTCGTCGGCTCATCAAGTAGGTACAATGTTTTCCCGGTACTACGTTTGACCAACTCGCGTGCCAATTTTATTCGTTGTGCTTCGCCGCCGGAAAGTGTCGGCGATGGTTGCCCAAGTTTCATATAACCAAGTCCGACATCGGAGAACAATTGTAGTTTGTGTTTTATCTTCGGAATATTTTCAAAGTGAACGAGTGCTTCTTCGACATCCATATTCAAAACTTGGTCAATTGACTTTCCTTTGAACCGAACCGAAAGCGTTTCAAAGTTGAAACGTCGTCCCTGACACGTCGGACAGGTCACCCAAACATCGGCAAGGAAATCCATTTCCAACTTTTTCGCACCGTTTCCCTCACACGCTTCACAACGTCCGCCCGTAACATTAAAACTAAACCGTCCCGCTTCATAACCTTTCTCACGCGACTCGTGAAGATTTGCAAACAAGTGACGAATTTCGTCGAGCAATTTTATGTACGTTGCCGGATTTGAACGCGGCGTTCGACCAATCGGTGACTGGTCAATCGAAATCATTTTGTCGAGCAGGTCAAGCCCTTCAATTTCACGGTACCTACCCGGCAAGCCGTAACCGTTATTCAAGTCTCGCATAAGAACTTCTACGAGAATATCATTTACGAGTGAACTTTTCCCCGAACCGCTCACACCTGTTATGCAGACCAACACGCCAAGCGGAATCGCAACGTCGATATTTTTCAAATTATTATGCGCCGCGCCGCGAATCCAGAGTTGACGTTTCGTATCAATTGAACGCCGAACCTGCGGAACCTCAATCTTCTCAACACCCGCGAGATAACGGGCTGTGACTGATGTTGTCGTATCTGCGATTTTATTAACAGAATCACTTTGGGTATCATCGTCCGTTTTGTCTGTGTCATCGTTTGACGATTTTCTCTTTGTATTTTTTTTCGCGTTCTTCGCAGTTTTTTCGTTTTCAATATCAATAGCCGCTTCAACGATGTCGTCCGGTGTACCGAATGCGACAATGTTACCGCCGTGGATTCCGGGACCGGGACCAAAGTCAACAATTAAGTCAGCCGCACGCATCGTCTCCTCATCGTGTTCGACAACTACGACAGTGTTCCCCTGATTACGCAAATGTTCAAGCGTCGCAAGCAGACGGTCGTTGTCACGTGGGTGAAGTCCAATTGACGGTTCGTCGAGAACGTAAAGTACGCCGACCAACCCGCTGCCGATTTGTCCCGCAAGGCGAATGCGTTGCATTTCGCCGCCGGAAAGTGTCGGTGCAGTTCGTCCGAGCGACAAGTATTCGAGACCAACGTTCGCCAGAAAACCAAGACGATTCCGTACTTCTTTAATCGCTTCGGCGGCGACAATGTGACTTGAGTCCGTTAGAACAAGTTCGGTGAAAAATTCCTGTAAGTCGGTTATCGGCAACTCGCACAGTTGCGGCAGTGAACGTTTCTTACCGCCGTTAGCGTCACTGAAACGTTGATGTGTTGAGCCAGTTTCAAGTTTGAACGAACGTGCTTGTTCATTCAAACGGTCGCCGTGACAATAGACGCATGTTATCTCACGCATAAAATCTTCCATCTCGCGCCGTTGTCCGAGACTTGTCATTTCCTTATACTGCTGCGTCATTCGCGGAATGATACCCTCAAACTTACCCGTCCACTTGTTGTAACTTTGTCCGGTACGAAGTTGGAATACAATGTTGTCGTTGCCCGTTCCCCAAAGTATCGCGTTACGGACGCTGACAGGTAATTCTTCCCACGCCGTTTCGAGAACAGTATTTGGCGGTAAACGATGTTGACGCTCAAGATGCTCCGCGACACCGACGAAAATGTGTTGCCGCCAGCGTCCCATATCTTTCCACGCACCGAGCGGCTCAATACAATTCTGTTGTATTGAACGTGTCTGGTCAGGAATGATGATGTCCGGGTCGAACGTGTGCGTGTGACCCAGACCGTCGCAATGCGGACACATTCCCTGCGGCGAGTTAAAACTGAACATTTGTGGTGTCGGCGGGACGAAGTTGATATTGCAAATCGTGCAAGCGTATTGGGCAGACAACGCAATTTCGTGTTCAATTGAATTATCGTTTTTATCCGGGTCGATTTCAGTGATAACGATGATGTTACCATCACCGATTTTCAAAGCACGTTCGACCGATTCCGCAAGCCGCGACCGGTTCTCCGCACCCGCCTGAACAAGACGGTCAATGACAACTTCAATTTGGTGACGCATCTGACGGTCAAGTTGAACGTTGTCGGTCAAACGGGCAAGATGCCCGTCGATACGCGCGCGGATAAAACCTTGTTTGAGTAAGGAAGCGATAAGGTCGCGATGCTCGCCGCGTTGGTTGCGAACGACAGGAGCGAGAATCATATAGCGAGTACCTTGCGGCAAAGTTTCGATACGGTCAATAACTTGCTGACGGGTCTGCGCAGTGATAGGTTTACCGCAGTTAGGACAGTAACCGGTAGCAACACGTGCGTAGAGAAGGCGGAGGAAGTCGTAAATTTCGGTAATTGTACCGACGGTAGAACGAGTATTAACGCCGCCAACTTTCTGTGAAATCGAAATGGAGGGACTCAATCCCGAAATGAAGTCAACATCCGGTTTGGGCAACTGACCGAGAAACTGCCTGGCGAAACTGGACAAACTCTCAACGTATCGCCGCTGCCCCTCCGCATACAGAGTATCAAACGCAAGCGAACTCTTGCCAGAGCCGCTAACGCCAGTAAAACAAATCAGCTGATTACGGGGCAAACGCAATTCCACATCACGCAAATTATGTTCACGCGCCCCACGAATTATAATATCGGACATCCTTGATGTTCTGGTAGGTGTAGGTGAAGTAAGAAAAAACCAACGCTCCATTATAACCGAAAAGAATAAATATGCAAACGGTGGGGTAAAAGCAAACGGATACTCGGCTTCATATAATTTAACTTGGTATCTCTTGCAACACTCTGCTATTGCGATTACAATGGTTGCTCGTTTTTGTCACTTTTCTTTTCCTTTACACTCATTAAGTATGTCAACAATTGAAATCGACAAGTCTGACTGTATTCAATGCGGACTTTGTGCTAGCGTCTGCCCCAGTGTTTTGTTGCAGCAGCGGAATGTTCGTAGTTGTCCGGAAGTCGTTGATGGAGCGGAATCGCGTTGTATTAATTGCGGGCATTGTGTTGCTATTTGCCCTGTGAACGCGATTGCTGTCAACGGTATCACTACTCGTGAGTGTGTGCCTGTTTCACGCGAGGCATCGCCGCGTTTTGAACATATTGCTTCGCTTGTTCGTAATCGCCGTTCTATTCGTAAATTTGTTTATGAGCCTCTTGACAGAACACAACTCGACCAGTTATTTGATGTTGTCCGTTACGCACCGACCGCACGTAACGGGTTGCCGGTTCGTTGGACTGTTGTTAATTCGCCGAAAACGGTGAACGAGTTGGCGGAGTTGGTTATTGATTGGATAAAACGAACAGGTCAGTCGCCGGAGTTGGTTGAGGAATGGAACGCTGGTCACGACAGAGTCTTACGCGGTGCGCCGTGTCTCGTTGTCGCGACAACAAACGATACCGCGATATTGCCAGAGATTGATTCGACGATAGCGGTAGAAATTTTTGAACTCGCGGCAACGGCGTTACGGATAGGAGTCTGCTGGGCAGGTTATTTTGTACTTGCGGCACAAAACGACGAGGCGATTGTAAAGCGGTTAAAATTAGACCACGGCGAACGGGTTTATGGCGCGTTAATGCTCGGCAAGACGGACATAGAGATTTATCCGCGAGTGCCAGTGCGTCCACAACCGGTTGTTCGATGGTTATAAAAAATATATTTACAAATCTAAAAACAAAATATAGAAAGACAACAATGAATTTTTCAGTAAAATTTTTGCTACTGGTTTCGTTGGCGTTAATTGCCAGCGGCTGTGGTTCAAACAAAGACGCTGGTGATACAGAGACCGGGTTGAGTACAACTTCTGAATTTACGTCTGCAACTATGGTGTCATTACCGACTGCCGAGATGCTTGATAAATTGGGTACGAAAAACGGTGTCAATACGAATTGGTTTTACAGCGATTCGCCGTTTGCAATTTATGTTAGTCCGAAACGTTTTATCAGTTCGCCATTCGGTGCCGAAAATAGAGGTTTTGTTAATACATTGTTGCGTGATTACGTTTCGATTCCAGCCGATTATTCTAAAATTGACCATATTGTTTTTTCTGTACGGCAAACGTTACTACCTGTCCAAATGCAAGACCAACAAGGTCAGATTCAGATGCAGATGATGCCGGTGCCGGCGACATTGCTCGCGTTGTTTTTCGACAATCCGATTAAACCGGAGGAATTTTTTAAGGACGTTCTCGAACTCACGATGCCGCTCTCGTCAATTCCAAAGGGTACGGCGGCGGGACGTGAGTATTATGATGTGAGTGCGGCATCGGGCGAGCAGGGTGCGATGAAGGTGGTGTTTTGTTTCGCTGATGAACGAACAGTAGTGATTGTTCGTGGTGATATGAATAGTATTGAAATTGCGTTGGCGGGTAACAAATCAAACGGTGCGGCGGCAGACCGTCTCGCTCGTCTGCCTATCGCAAATGCCGACTTGACTATCGTTCTGACACGTGAAGGTTTACCAATTCGTGACGAGGATGTTGAACAATTGCTAGCGGCTTCGTTTTTGCCGAAAACGGTTAGTGAGTTGATGACAACGGTTCGTTGTTTGGCGTTGTCACTCAATTCGCACGCGGCAGTGAAAGAGCCGTTAGCACAAATGGCGATTGAATCGAACGATGCGGCGAAGGCAAAACGTATAAGCGATGAACTCGGTGGTTGGTTGTTGACTGCGAAAACTGCGGCAACACCGGAAATTACCGCTAACTTGCCACCGGTTTTGAAAAATTTGCGAGATATGCTGCTCGACGGGATTGTTGTAAACGATGCAACGGCAGACGGTAAAATTAAGGTCGAACTCTTGCATCAGGAAGGTATATCGGAACAGTTCAACTCGCTGTTGGAACAAACGCGGAAGCAGCAAGTTCTCACGACGCGAGTACAAATTTTGCAGTCGCTAATCGCCTCGGTTGCCCGCGCGTTTCAGCGGAACAATAACGTGTTTCCGCTTGTTATCGAATCACCAAACGGGACACCGTTGTTGAGTTGGCGAGTTGCGATATTGCCGGAACTCGGTTACGATGAACTTTATAAAAAGTTCAAACTTGACGAAGCGTGGGACTCACCGAACAACAAGGAATTGTTGAAGGATATGCCAACGATTTATGCGTTGCCGAATTTGGATACGAATGGAAATATGATGTTCGATATCAATTCTGTTGCGAGCGGGATGACGACGTATCGAGTGTTCAACTCGGAAGGGATGCCGTTTAGCGTGCGTTCGATTTCGGCGGAAAATATAGAAAAACTTACCAACATAATGTTTCTCGTTTCAGTTGCGGAGAGTAACAAAGTTGAATGGACGCGACCGGATACATTAGTTTATGAGCCAAGTAAGTTGAACGAAATCTTCGGTGGTGAATTTGCAGCAATGGCGTTGACATCAAACGGAACAATTACGCCGCTAGAACAAATCCCGCCGGACAAGTTGGATATATTGTTGACCGGCAAACAACCAACAGAAAGTAAACCAGCAGAGGAAACAGAGGAGAAAGTGCCTGAGGAGAAGCCATCGCAAGAAGCGGAAGCATTATCACAAACTCCGCCATCTGTGGAATAGTAAATTCAAATATCACAACCAATACAAACACGAATGTCAATTATCGTTCAACATATTTCTGAAACCGTTTGCCGGATAACTTTGAATCGTCCAGAACGTTGTAACGCGATTTCATCTGAAATGTTGCGGCGTTTGTTTGAACAGTTTGAAGAACTGCGTCAGTCGGGTAAGTGCCGTGTCTTGATTTTGGGAGGTGCGGGCGACTGTTTTTGTAGTGGTCTTGACCTTGCCGAGGCGATACTGGACGACAGTAACGCCTTCAGAATGACGCAACAGATAACGCAGTTGCTAATAATGTTGACACGAATACCGGTCATTGTTATTGCGGAAGTGAACGGGGCATGTTGCGGCGGTGGAGCGGCGGCGGCGTTTGCCTCTGACTTGATTATCGCCTCAACTTCGGCGAGTTTTATGTTTCCTGATACACACCGTGGGTTAGAGCCAACGCTGTTGTTTCCATTGTTACGCCGCAAGATTCCGTTACCGATTTTGCGTCAAATGATTTTAACTGGCGGCGCATTAAAAGCATCCGATGCAAAAAATTTCGGATTGGTTTATGATTGCGTTGAGTCCGACAAGTTATTAACAGCAACAACAAAACTAACCGAGCAGATTTGCCGCGGCGAACGTTCGGTAGTACAACAGACGAAAACAATGTTAGCCGCACACGAAAACACTCTCTTCACGCCAGACCTGACAACAGAATTCAACGCCGCTTTAGAATCACACACAAACACATGGAAAACCAAAGCCGCGCGAGAAGGTGTGAAAGCGTTTTTGGAGAAACGTGACGCGGAGTGGTTGGAATAAATAATGTATTGAATCGCGATTCAAATTATAATTGGCTTAATCACGAAATCACCGAACAACACTATGCGTCTGAAAGTAATTGCGTGCGAGATTCTTTTTCGCGAATTGTCGTTTTTGGCTGCGAAGTCGCCGAATGTGATTGACGTTACGTTTCTGCCAAAAGGTTTGCATGATGTCGGATGCGAGCGGATGAGGAGTGCGTTGAATGTTGCTGTGGAGAGTGTTGAGGAACAACGTTACGACGCGATTGTACTTGGTTACGCACTGTGTAACGGTGGTGTAGTCGGCATTAAAGCGGGGGCGATACCGATTGTTATCCCGCGTGCTCATGATTGTATTACGCTGTTTCTCGGCGACAAAGATAAGTATCTCGAATTTTTCTATTCGCATCCCGGAACGTATTTTCAAACAGTGGGTTGGCTGGAACGCGGCGGTGACATTACGCAAATCGGGTTGACAGAAAACATCTCGGAAAAGTCTGTGACGATACCGTTTTTGAATTGTTCGTATGACGAACTGGTCGCAAAATACGGTACGGCAAACGCGGAGTATTTGTGGAGTGAACTAAAACAAATGCGTCACTATTCGCAGATGGTGTTTATCGAAACTGGAATCGAACCGGGTGACAATTTCGAGTTACAAACAAAACGTAATGCTGAAGAACGTGGTTGGCAGTTTGAAAAGATAACCGGAAACCTAGACCTACTACGCCGCTTACTGGACGGCAATTGGGATGACGGCGATTTTCTAGTATTACAACCGGGTGAATCAATCTGTTTCAGTTACGATGATTCAATAATCGCGGCAAGGTAAACACTTTGAATAAGTTGTCGGGGCGAAGACTATTCGCCCCTAACGTTACGGATTAGAATACCATTCCCTTCAACGTATCAAGTATGAAACTGTTGACTGGGAAATTGTTACCCCAACTCCACATGTGTAGAATTACGTCAAACAACATCATTACTCCAAGTCCGAGAAAACCTACGCACACAACACTTGTTACAACCATTCCTGTACCATACGCTGGCTCCGACGGTCCTACATAAGTTGGTGCGGCTGTCGGGAATGTTTCTAACACTCCGCTTCCGCCGAACGGTTGGGCTTGTGCATTGGCGTTTGCTGGTTGTCCAACTGGCGGCGCGGCACCGCCGCCGAACGCATCGCCGAATCCGCCAAAATTTTCTGTACCGCCGCCGAAACCGCCGAACGCCGGTATCTCTGTACTCGCGGAACCTTCCAACGCGATCGCTTGCGACGCACTATCCGAATCGTCGTCAAAGGCATTGAATGTCGGCTCAAGTTCAAAGTCGCCGTCGCTAGGCGACTTGTCGGCGGCTACTTCTTCACCCGCAACATCGTAGTCGTCATTCGCAATTGAGATGATGTCATCGTCTTCGCCAAGTTCCAAACCAACATCGCTGTCACTTTTACGTTTGGCTAGCGTAATTGGTTTCCCTTGTTCTGGTTCGTCTTCCATATCAAGCAGCGATAAACCACTGCCGTCCTCAAGACTCAAACTATCGCCACTCGACTTCCCACCGTTTTTCGCCGAGTTCAATGACAAAACTTCATCGTCGTCATCTTCCAACGCACTCAAATCCAATGCGCTACCAGTACCCAATACCAATTCTTCTTTTGTTTTTTTTATACCATAGCCATTCTCTAACGACAAACCGTCATTTTTCGCTATTGACAACTCGTCCTCTTTCGCGAGTGACAAATCATCGTCTTTCGCCAACGACAGATCATCGTTCGCTAACGTCAAGTCATCGCTAGCCAAAGATAAATCATCGTCTTCTTTCGCCAGCGTCAATCCATCGTCTTCTAACGTGAGGAAGTCGTCGGTTGCGAGCGACAAATCATCGTCTGCCAGTTTAACGTCACCTTTCTTCGCAAGCATACCGGAAGAACCCGGTGCTACAACCAACTCACTTTCAGCGATACCATCTTCGACCAAAGCGTCGAACGGATCCGTATCAACAGGCGACTTCACAATTGGTTTATTGCTAGCAACTCCTTCAGAATCTAACGCGTCGGAACCGTTGTCGGACGGCATTTGCGACTGACCTTTAACCTTCGCGTAGTAATCGTGAATGTCCTTCTTGCGGAACTTCCAGTTCATTCCGTCGCGGAACGCACGCAGTTCTCCTCGCTCACGCAGACGATTGAGTTCGGCGGTAGCGATGTTCAAAATTTTAGCGGTTTCTTCAAGTGAATAGTAATCGGAACCCATTTTACTGTCCTCAAAAAACGTTCAAGTGTTAATAACGCATAGTCATCGTGACGACGAGTTACGTAATGATTCTTGAATTTGTCCCGGCGTTGGATCCATTCCGTTGAAAACCTCGACCTGCAAGTCTGTATTTATATGTCTAACGCTCAGTAATTCGATTTTACCGTCGTTTTGTCCCCCGAGAGCAATTGAATAAACACATATCCGTTTCGTTTCGGGGTCAACAACTGTGACTCTCCGAGTGGGCAAACCGGTTCGTGCGTCGTTAATGGTAACAAAGTCAACCAACATTCGCGGCGGGACAACCGCTGCGTTAGGGAGTTGGATAGTGGTGGTAGTAGGTACAGGTAACACTGGCGAATTAACGACCGGCTGTGCAGTAGCAATTTGCCAACAAAACACAACAGCAACCACCAATACCAACAAAAGCAAAATAACTCTTGATTTCATATTTTTTACTTGTAACATAATAATTGTAGGTCAGAAAATCCAGCCATGCTTACCGTCCCTATGATAGCATAGGCAAACGAAAAAAACAAACACAAACAGGCAAGATTTACCGATTTTCCCACAATAAAAAAACACTACGTCGTTGGTGTCGGCAATATTACTGACAAAAAATGAATTTCATAACCACAGTTAATAAAAAATTCTGTGGTGTGTAATGAATATGTATTACAATCGTTCTAACCGATGGTAGATGAACAAAATATCAATCGGATCCGATTGATATTTCATTTTACATCTTCGTCTCGAAATACCTGCTGAACCAATCCTGTGGTAACGTTTGACCTTGTTCTAGTATGTTTTGGATTATTAGGTCGTCGCAGGCACGGTTGGCTGATGTGTTACCTGTGTCATTTTGCTCAAATACCCAGACTGTTTCTGGTTTTACAGCGTCAACAAAACCGTTGTGGTGTGTAGTTATGAATAATTGGGACGTTTTATCTCTGTTATTGTATTTTGTGATAGCATCCAGCAGCCGCCAGCACGCTACAAGGTCTAGTCCGTTTTCTGCTTCTTCAATACAAATTAGCGGAGCGGGAAACGTTTCTTCTAATAGTAGGACGTAGTTGAACAAGCGTAATATACCATCTGAAACTCTTGTCGCAGGTAACCAATTTTCTGATATACGGAAAAAAAGCATTGGGTTGCCATCCGTGTCCTTTTGTACTCTTACTCCGCTGATTTGTGGGAATATGGGGACTATACGGTCTAACAATACCGCGAAATTGTCGCCGTATTGCTCCATATACTTTATCAATGTGAATAGCGAATAGCCGCGTGGGTTTGCGAACTTTGTGGTCGCTGAAGCCGAGAGACCGCGTGCGATGTCGGTTGAAAAGTTGTTTTGGTGAATACCTTCAATCAGTTGGCGTATCGACTTTAACGCCGGGTACGCAGGATGTTCCGGTAGTTGCGCGATGCCGAGATGGAGATAATCGGTAAACTCAATACGATTTAACGCAGCATCGTCGATACCCTCATCAGGCACGATGTAGCGGATAGTATTTTTACCGTTTTGTAAGTACAATACCGGAAATGGCGTTGTACCCTCTCGGTAGGCGAGCATTTCGGTTTCGATGAATGCTCTACCGTGAATGTCACGACCGATACTGATCGTATAAGTGACTGGTAGTTGTTCGTTGTCTTGACGATAGTTTATTCCGATCGAAATGGGACCTTCACTACCGAGCGTGTGAACAATGTCGTAGCCGCCGCGTTTGAAGAGTGCTTTATCAAGTCCGTAACGGTATGTGTCGGCGAGAAACGCGAATACGTCTAAGAAAGTACTTTTGCCTGATCCGTTTGTGCCGGTAATAACGGTTGTGGAAGATAGCTGAAATGGCGTAAATATAGTATCATCGTTGACATACGCAAATTGCAAAAAGCAACTCCCGATGCCGACCTGACGTAGTACGCCATAGTTTCTAACCCAAATTCCTTCGATTTTACCCATAAGAGTAGTTAATTGTTAGTAGTCAGTTACTGATAGTGAATTGTTAGTGTAGAGTTGTTGGTGGTCATTTTGCGCAGCAAATACTTCCCACTAACAACTAATAAACTAACAACTTACAACTACTGTCGTTTCTATCGACACTGTAAATATCATTATGTTATTGGTTATTATTTATTCGTTTGTTTTCATTTACGCTGTTGCTTGCGTAAAGGCGGCAGACCATCGTAATTGTAATTGATAAGTCTTAATCACCCCACCTATTTTATCAGAATTGAACTGTGAATTATACAGTTTAACATAATTTTTTGTTGATACGAGTGAGTGTTTCAAGTGTATCTATCCGAGTTTCCGATTTAGCAAAATACGAACTGTACTCTTGTCTAGGGGGTAGGTTTGTTGCATCTATGTTATTGGAGATGTAACGCAGATATTAGTTGGTTCTGTTGTTGCAGTGTAGGTGAACAAGAAAGTTCGTTCGATTCCTCGGCGTAGTATGTTGAGGAAGGTTGTGAACTATGTGAAAGAAAGGATTTTTTACTCATGACAGCCATGAATGGAATCGCGGACGAACTACTCACGAAGAAAGTGCGTCGTAAATGGCAAGCCCGTTGCGGTGCGTTCATTCTTGCCGTCATTGCTGCATGGAATGGGGCGTTTCCTGACGTTGTACGCGCGGATATCATCACTAATAATGTCAATTCTCCCTTAATAGTAGATGGTGCTTCCGAGCTTGGTCGATCAGTTGATGCGGCATCAAAGTTGAATACATTTACTTGGGTTAATAATACCAATCCTTTGCCTGGGCTAGGAAACGAGTTCATATATTCGACGGCAAACCTCAATTTTTCGACAAATTCCACAATCCAAATTGATAATGGCGCGGTACTCACGCTGAGAGGTACCGAATCTGGTTCGACTCAATACCGTCAGTTTACGTTGAATAGTTTTAGCATAGCGAATAACGGAACATTACAAGTTGGTTACAGTTATGGAGATCGTGTAGAAGCGTTAATCGGCAGCGTAACAAGTGTTGCTTCGTATCATTTGGACAACACCGGAAATATCGTCGTTGGAGATAGTAGTAAATTACTGCTCTATACAAACATAGACAACACTGGTGGCGGAGTAATTCGGGCAGTAGCCAATTCGGTATTAACGTTCGGTGAAGGTTCTACCATTATTGGCGGAACGGTCATTGGTGAGGGGAACGCAATTATTAATATTAACACCAATCGGTTTGGCAGTAATGACCAAGGTACTTATGGTACAGAACTTAACCTGTCGTTTGATGGAAGCGGTAAGGTTGTGTTTAATGCTAACACAGAAGTTTACGGTGACATAACCGGTAGTGGTGTACGTCTCGATACCGGTATTAACAACGTTATTTTGCACGGTAGTCTTACTGACGCGCAGACATTTGAAAAGATTGGTTCGGGACGGTTTGCGTTGGCTGGTGTGGGTGTCAATGCAGGCGGAGTCGTTGACAAGCGAATCAAGGAAGGTACATTGGCGTTTTCGTCAGTTGATACATTGGGTACCGGTGCAATCCGATTCGATGGTGAGTCGTCAAAAAGCAGAACGCTGCAACTGGCACGAGAAGACGGCAATGCGCTTGTAGGGGAAGTTGCAATACAAAATCTAATTAACTTGAGTCAAGCAAGCGGTAACATTGATGTTGCGTCTGATTCGTATGGAACTACGCAAAATTACAGTACCAAAGCATACGAAGTAACTAATCCTTCGATGCTTACGTTATCGGAAGAAAAAAAGATCATTGGTACTTTCCAGTTGACCAAAACAGGCAAGGGATTGTTACATATAGAAAAATCTAATGATGATTTCAATGGTGATTTTGCAATCAAAGACGGTACGGTGATGGTAGAGTCGTTTGCTTCTCTCGGTGTGAACAACAATACCAGAAGTGTCATAATTGATAGTACCACAGGTAACAGTTCGCTGGTATTTGGTAACGGTATTGGTAATGGTAGTTTCAATCGTAAAATTTTGTTACAAGGTAATGATGCCGGGATAAACTACGGTGTTGGTTCAAATTATAACCATATCGGGGTTTATGCCAGCAATGTTGTCACCTTGACTGGTACAATCAGCGGACAAAGCGGCTTCATCAAAGAGGGTGAAGGAACACTTATTCTTTCCGGTACGAACAATTATGTTGGCGAGACGGTTATTGACAACGGTACAGTTAATATCTCGTCTAGCGGAGCACTTGGCGGGTCAACAGAATTGACGTTAGGTTGGACGCATATTGATTCGTCACCTGTGTTACAAACACAGACAGCTGCGAGTGGTACAACTATCACTCTATCGAAATTGTTGAAGGTCAATTCCGAAAACGCTGCAATTGATACAAAAGATTTCAACGCAAACACGAAGAACCTGACTGTCATTACCGGTAATATTGGAAGCGATATAGACCCTGGTACTGGAAATTCATTGAGCGGTAGTCTCCATAAAATCGGGAATGGAACGTTACGATTTGATGGTAATGTACTCAGCTCTTTCACTGGCAGTCTGTACATCGGAGAAGGTACGTTGTCAGTAGGCAAGAGCGGTTCCTTGAGTTCATCTCTACACTTCGGTTCTGATGGTCAGGACGCTGTCGGTACATACTACATTGTTAATCCGCTTGATGTCACGAGAACATTGAATATCTATGAAACGATGATCTCGGCAGCGACAATTTACCTTGATGTCAGGTCTGGTAACATCATTGATATTGATGCTCAAAAAACTCTGACATTGACGGGTCAGATACGCAACGGAGTTGATACGACGGGTAGCCCTGTTTCTGGCGGCTTTACAAAAACTGGTACGGGAACACTTACACTTCGTCCAACGTCGGCTAACACTTATACTGGTGCTACTACTTTTGAACAAGGTGAAGTCATTGCTGACGCGAGTGATGTTATCGCGAGCAGTGAGTCACTAACGATGGGGAATGGAACCAAATTTTCTTCTACTGGTTATGACCAGTCAATCACCAATCTTGCTTCGAGTTATTCGAATGCTATTGTTGATATTGGAAGTCATACGCTTACCTTAAAAGCGAAAGATAAGAGTAGTGTGTTTAGCGGCAACATTGTTGGTGATGGAACGGTGATAACTAAACTTGATTCCTCAACACTGACTCAATCCGCAGGATTTGTAGGTTTTACCGGTAAATTACAACTTGAATCGGGTACGTTGAAACTTGAAAGCGATGCAACGATTTCCGGTATTAGTGGTAACTCGAATACGTTTCTTGATGTTTATAACAAAACGTTGACGGTTGACATTGCCATAGACCAACAATACAAAGGGGCGATTATCAGTTCGGCAACACCAAATGGTTCTGGACGATTTATCAAAGAGGGTGTTGGTACGCTAACAACAAACTTCGTTGATGCAAATGGTAGCAATAAGTCGTTTGGCGGCAGCATTGAAGTTCGTCAAGGTAACTTGGTTATCGAAACAGGCGACTTCAATATGCTCGCAACGAACGAAGCGGAACTCGTTTTTTACGTCAACGACATAGGGGCGAAACCAGCGGTTATTGACGTTAAGGGTGGTAAAGCCGTGTTTGGTAATCAATTGTCAACAATGGGTGTTTTGGGTTCAGGTTACGATGGAACAACGTTGCGTGTTGATGTCAGAGACGGTTCTGGTTGGAACTTAGCACAGGGTCAACATACAGTCGGCGAAATTCACGCAGCCGCCGGTTCAGTCTATTCAGACTATACGCCAGACCAATTACAAAAGAATTTGGGTAAGGGTGATTCGGTTCTTACTCCGGTCGAAGTCAACTCGCTGTTTTACAGTGTCGGCAAACTTGTTGACGAGACAAGTCAATATAGTAACTTGCGGGTTATCATTGATGTCAAAGGTATCGGCGGTGTTGGCTATTCACGTAACCAGCAGCAGGTTGGTGCAAACCTTGACGCGATTCGTGTCGGGCAAACAACAACTGGTATTGCGGACATCATAAAGGGAATATGGGAAACCGGCAGCAACATCACGACTGAATATGATGCGAGGAATAAGCGTGCGACAATCAATGGAATCCTCACTGCGTTGTCCGGCGATACTATTGCTAACTCAATGTATCTCGGTTTGAACAATCATAATTATCGCGGTGCGTTTGAACGTTTGAATCTTGACGCACAGATGTATTTCACTCCGCCTGATGCGGGTTATTATCAGGGTCAGGAATATCGCGGTCAGGTGCTTTCAAACATCAATCGGATTTGGTTCAATCCTTACACGGTTTCAACTGATACACGCTCGGATGGTAATGCACGTTCGTTTGGTACATCACGTCAGGGATTCCTGCTTGGTTATGATCGTCGTATTGCTCAGAACGCATCCGCTGGTTTGTTGGTCGGTTATTCAAATCCGTATATGTATCAAGGTGAAGACCGTGTTCGTACGTCAGACTTTACATTTGGTGCTTATGCTGGTGCGATGATCGGTTACTACTTTGAACTGAAAGGTTACGTTGGTTATGGTCATCAGCAGTACGAATCAACACGTGTTGTTACTTACTCGGCTTGGGATGACCCGCGTCAGGTTGCTGATGGACGATTCAGCGGTGATACGTTTGCATTAAGTTTGGAACTTGCACGTCCATTGTTCTTCGGATTCTGTATTGTCAGACCGACTATCGGAATTGATTCACAACACGTGTTCAGAGGTGCATACGGTGAGACCGGTGACGCGATTGCGATGACGGTCAGCCAAGCGGACTTCCACCAGACGTTGGGACGTGTTGGTGTATCGGCTGAAACGAGTACTTTTAGCAGATTCAGACTTCACGGACAAATGTTCTTCTCGTTCCAGTTGGGCGGCGAAGATTACGCGACAACGACTGGGCAGTACGTCGGAATCGGTTCGGTGAGTAGCCAAACGGCGAGAAGTGTTGCAGTCGGCTCATGTTCGTTCGATGCTGGTATAGGTTTTGATTACTACCTAGACAGGTCAGGATCGTTCGCACTGTTCGGAAACTACAATGGTTCGTCATCTGCCAGAATGATTTTGAATGACATTGAGATCGGAATAAAGAAGGTATTTTAAGCGGGAGTGTGTTGGAGGTGAGGTGAGAGGCAGACGATTCGTCGTCTGCCTCTTTTTTGTTTTATTGCCGTGTTATGAACAAAATAATAATTGGTAGGTGGTTGTTTTTTTACGACAGTTGATTACAATGTTTGTTCTGTTATCCATCAACAATATCCTAATTTTTATTGAGGCACAAATGAGCGGCGACTTGTGGTATATCAAAGTTGCAGAAGGTAAGAAGGCGGGACCGGTTACGTTTGATAAACTTTGCGAATTGGTAAAACAAGGTAAAGTTGTCACGACTACTGCGTTACGTCGTACCACTGATTCCGCGTGGTTTTCCGCTAGTTTGGTTGACAGATTGTTTAGTGATGTCGAACTAACTGCCGTAAAATCTTCCAACTCAACACAGGTGAACAATGTTGCGAAAGTTGAGAACTCCGACGGACAAGAGCAATCTGTGACAACTGCCGTTGCCGAAAATCTTGGTATTCCAATAAGCGATAACTTACCCAATAATACCGCTCCGGTTATCGTCTCCCACGATACTTTGGATGTCAAACATTCTGAAAACAAATCACTCTCGACGCAAACACAGAGAAATTCAGATTTCAAAGTTATTGTGCCGAAAGAAAACTACTCAATAAAGACGAATACCTCAAAGAATGATTTCAAAGATTGTTCGGTAACAGACGAAACGAAAGACAACGTCGAATTAAAATGTCCAAATCTCTCCACTCTTAACCGTCTGGAAAAAATCGGTAAGAAAAGTCTGATAGATTCAAAGGTGCAAGTTGGAAGCGATAAGGTTGAACAATACAGTTCATTGTTAGCCAAAGACTGCAAATCGCGATTTCCCGCAGAAGCGGCACTGTTCGTACCGATGGCATTGCTATTGATTGGTATCTCATTGCTAATTATGGCAACATGGCTAACAAGTCTAACAACGTATGTACCACTTTTAATAGCAATCTGTTTCACTGGAATTACATTGTTGGTACTCTATTTTGGTATGCAAACTTTGACAATGTTCTCAATGATTGTTGAGATGCTCGACAAGATTACATCTACTAATGACTCGGAAACTGAAAGAAAGTAGTGCGAATAATCGTTCATACTGTACCAAACAAAAACCCATACCGAAACGGTATGGGCTGTAATTGACTCAGCAGAATAAACCTGATTACTACTCAGATGCTACCTCTGTGGCACCTGATTTCCTTGTTCTGCGGCGTAACGTCGCCGCCAGACCTACACAACCACCAAACAGTATCAATGCCGTTGCCGGTTCGGGGGTGACTGGTGGTTCAGGAGGAACTGGCGGGGGTTGCGGTTCATCAGGTGGTTCGGGGGTACCTGGTGGAAAGTTTCTGTTACCCGGAGAATACGGCGGCGTGTATGATGCTAGCGTTGCAGGGGCATCGCCGTATACCGCTTCCGGTCTATCGTTCGGGTTGTACGACCATTCTTGATATGGCAAGTCCATCTCTTCAGCTGCACCACCAGCGGGATTTTCTGTACACGTCGCTAATGTCAGGTCGGTCGTACTTTCTGTTGCTGTGAAATCCTTCATAACCAGCGGCGAATTGCTGTTAAGTTGTGGAGTTGACATTGTACCAGCCCCTGCCCCAACCCTCGCACCGCCGGAACCGCCGAATAACTCGCTACCAGTGAAATCACCTTCACCAGAAGCAATGTTGCCGTTTTTGTACAAGTCAGCCGCAACAGGTCCCGCAAGAACATCTGCCCTCGCGACCTGATTAGTCAAAATCGCCACAAACAATATCACTAACGATAATTTTAAAAATTTTGTCATTGTTCCCTCTCAAATCTAATGGAATGGACGGGTTTTGTTTTCTCAGTCTGTATGAGTTGCTACTCATTTCATATAGAACATACCAAAATGTTCTGAATTTCTTCAAACATAGCACGCAAACATCGCGCCAGTCAGTTTGTTTCAGGTTTGCTCCATTCCGCACCGCGAACCTGAACGACCATACATTATATATCATTTTTACAGATAATGCAAGTGGGAGTAAACAAACTATCAATTATGGGACATTAGCCAGATGATTATCCGTTGTTTTCCACAAAATCGGCGTTGCAAAAACACAAAAAAAATATTATAATCGCCGATTGCCATTTTGGACACAATATTTTTGTCTGTTCTATGTGTTGCAAAATTAAGCATCGGTGCATTTTTTTGATGCAGCAAGTGGATATTTTCGCATTTTTAGTTTTTTTTACAAATTTCAGTTTAGAGTACAGTTTGAATGTACTGGCAAACTGTGATACCAACTGTTATTATATGCTAGACATACTTATCGAATATGGTCTCTTGGGGGCTTTTTTATTGCTTGTGATTGGTTTGATACTTTTAATCGGCGGTGGTGAGATTTTGGTTCGTGGTGCGTCGCGGCTTGCTATAACGCTCGGTATTTCACCACTTGTTGTTGGGCTGACGATTGTTGCTATCTGTACCAGTGCACCGGAGTTGGCAGTTTCGGTAACGTCTTCATTGTATGACAGAAGCGGGATGGCACTCGGAAACGTTGTAGGTAGTAACATCTGTAATGTATGTTTGATACTTGGACTCGCGGCGGTTTTACGTCCTTTACAAGTTTCGGCATCACTGCTTCGGCGCGAGATACCATTGATGATATTCCTATCGTTTGTGGTTTTGATATTCGGCTACTTGGGCGGTTTGGGAAACATTATCGACATAATTGAAGGACGTTTCGATGGCAGAATAACTCGTTTCGAAGGTGCAGTTCTAACACTTGGTATGGTCGCGTATCTGATGTGGACAGTTTATGAAATTCGCAAAAATCCAAAACAGGATGCAGAATATATTGCGGAAATGGAGGGGAAAGTGTTAGGTGATAACGCTACGGTTTCTATGTTCGGTATTACCGGACGAATAGTCGCGAGTGTTTGTGGGATAATTATCGGACTTGGCTTGCTTTTACTAGGTAGCGATATGTTGATAAAAAGTGGAACACGTATCGCGATAGAGTTTGGCGTGAGCGAACTCGTAATTGGTTTGACCGTGTTAGCAGTTGGAACATCGTTACCTGAACTGGTCGTATCGGTAGTCGCGGTGTTACGTAAGAAATCCGACATTGCAATCGGTAACGTTGTCGGTAGCAATATATTCAACATACTAGGCGTACTCGGTTTGTCGGCGTTTGTCTCACCGCAAGGTCTCGAAGTTGATCATCGTGCGATGCAGTTTGATATTCCTGCGATGATAGTAACGTCGATTTTCTGCATAATACTATGTTTTACCGGACAGCGAATAAACCGTTTCGAGGGAATTTTCCTACTGCTAATCTATGCAATGTACATTGGATTAGCATGTCTTGCATAGGTTCTGCACTTTCCAAAAATTCACGATGGTAAATATGCGTAAAATACGGTATTGCAAAATGTGTTTATTAAATGCGTTCTTGGTTTCTTCAGCGAAGATGTATTTAATTCAATGTAAAAATGTACAAAATGCGTTTTTTATGGGGTGTTAGGATGGCATTTTTGCCACATTTATTTGGAAAGTGCAGTTGATATCGAAGATGTTGTTCTTCGGGATATTGTCGATTTTCCAAGTTGAACATTCAACGGTTTGACAGCATTAACGTTATCGGTAATGAACTAATTTTAACTAGCGGTAAACAATTCAAGTTGAAAATTGCTAAGGGGAAAAAGAAATTAGTACAAAAACTCATTAACGAAAAATATCCTTCTGGTGGTCTCATTACGGAACGTGATATTTCCTTGCAAGAATTGAAATCCTTACCTGCTATTGACTTCGATAAACGAACCGCTATCAAAAGAGAAATTGATGATATAGTGTTCGCAATGTATTTCGACGTTGCCGTCAAAGATGTTGTAAAACTCGAATTTTATGAGTATGTCAATTCGTAAAACGCTGAGGTATCGCACGTCTTGAGGTCAGCGATTCCGTGTTCGGAATTGACAACGTAGTCCGTTATGCTAACGCAATTTTTAAGAGTGTTGACTATATGTTTGGCGACGAAACAGAAGCCAGAACGTAGTGTTGCTTATCGTGGTTGATTACAGCATCTTAACTCACATCTTCGTACTGTCCAACTGACGTTATTGTAACTGGTTCTATACTTTTTGTTTCGCCGTAATGTATGACTACGGTTGATGATTCCAGATTGTATTTGTCCGGTCTTGTAAAGCGTAACAACAATGCGGTAGCGATTTGTTTTGCTATGGTAATGTTTTCTGGTTGTGTTAAGTCGTTGCCGATTATCATTACCGTTGTACCGCTGAAATTGTTTGGTACTAGCATCAATGACGGTCGTTTGTTCGGTCGATTGAATAGGTCTTGCAGCCGCAAACATTGTTGCTCGTTCCTTGCGACTACCGCCTTTAGCCGCTCGTTGAGACGTAATTGACGACCGTTGCTCAAAACTTCTGTGTCCCACGTTATTGGGTTTGGTTCGTAACGAAACAGGTCGCGGAGACGCGGAGCGTAAGATTTTTCGCATAGCAGACATCCGGTTGACGGTTGCGGAATCGTTTTGATACCAAGTTTCCGAGCGAGATTTATCAAGCTCGTTCGCCCGCGACCACTAAACCCGCCGAGTTTGTCGCGGTTGATTAAACCGGATTTTTCAGCGTCTGTTGGCGGAAGATGTTTCGCACAAAGTGGGCGTAGCAAATGTCCGTCCAATTGCGATTCACGTTCAATCAATTCGAGTTGATGAAGCATTTGACTATTGGGGCGTTGTCCAACAACTTCACCTGTTGCGACAAAATCGGCATTATGTTTTACCATCATTTCCTTCGCGACACGACACATCATAATCCTGCAATCAATACACGGATTAACTGCCTTACCGTATCCCCAATGCGGATTTGCTATTATCTTTAAGTACGAATTGTCTGTCCGATAAACTTCAATCGGAGCGTTAAGAGCCGTCGCCTGCTGCACAGCGAAATTAGAACGGTCGTGAAATTGCGTGACGAAGTTGACAAGTAAACACTCAATAGATTGTTCCTGCAAAAACCGAACAGCAAGCGAACTATCGAGACCACCGGAGAAAATAACGATTGCTTGCATAAGGATTCTTACCTTACCTAATGTCAGACCGCAATACTTCGGCGAGATATGATTTTCCGCCTTTCTTAAATTCAAACTGCCTCGCTACAGTCCTTGGGTGTAATGGAAATGCTTTGGTTACTTTTTTACCGATTATCTTTGATTCAAACTGTTTCGCAGATTCTTCGTCACCCATCTTGTGGCAGATTTCCGCCATCTCTACCGCCGCTCCCCTCTCACCAACCGCTGGTATAAGATAACGCAACGCTTCCTGAAAACGATTTTGATATGCCAACGACCTGCCGAGCAAACGTTGTACACGCGCATCATTAGGATTGTCAACGAGTGCGTTACGCATCAATACTTCACTCTGGCGGTACTTTTGACATTCCTCTAAAAACAATGCGTAATCAGTTGTCAACTGAATACTGTTCCACGCTGACAACGAAAGAGCACGTTTGAAATATCCCTCCGCGATGTCGCGTTTTTCCTGCCGCCAACAAACGACCGCCAAACGGTGATAGACGTTACCCAAGTTGACAACATTTTCTGGGGGCGTTTTATTGCCGAGCCATGATTCCTGTCTCTTTTGTAATTGCTGTTGCAACCTGATAACCTGTAAGTAATCCTGCTCCGCTTCAGGAAAATGATTTTCCAATTCGTTACGAACACCTTGTGACAACAAGGCCGACGGCGATGGACTCTCAACACTCGCATGTACCTCATCAAGCCACTGTTCGTCTTTCGGTACCGACTTTCGCGTGGCTGATGTAACAGAGTGACCGGCGTTCACAAACCAATTTTTAGTCGCGTCAGATGCTTTCTTAAAAGACTCTGTAAACTTATTCGGTCTCTTCTCTTGATCAGATGAAATCTCATCGGCTTGCTGACCTACGAAGGTCGCGTTAAGAACGGGTGGCACAGGCACAATCTCCGCGTCTTGTGAATCAATCTTTGTATTTTGCGCAGACGGAATAACTACTACATCGCCACCATAAGACGGTGCATATTCAGCAACGACAGTACGAAATTCTGACGACTGCGTTGACTTACTAGGCAACGGTAAGCCACGCAAACCCTGCCCAAAAACGCTCGCCGCCGTCATCACAAACAGTACCAGCATTGCTGCGGCAACGCAAAACCGTAACGATGAATGATGTAATCGTAACATAGTACACTCGCGTCAAACAACAGTATGAAAAAACACAACCACAGGCGGTTATCGGCAATCATAGCATGTGAAATGTAACAGTAACGGCAGTATCTAAAAAAATGACTCACATGTAGTTAGCATAAATAACAAAATAGGAACAGGTTATCAGACAAGAAGACAAAGGGAAGACGGCAGAGGAATATCGGGTGACGATAGTTTTTTGTATTCTATCCT